>JADJPK010000021.1 GCA_016713305.1 Betaproteobacteria bacterium | reverse complement strand
CCATGTTCAAGCGCCATCACGGTGATCATCGCGATCTCGGCCTTGGCCTCTTCGCTTGCCGACTGTCCGCGGGCCGCGACGGCCTTGGCGGTAGCACCCGGGCCTGCTCGTGTGGTGCGCGACTCGGCGATGCGCTCCCTGCGTGACCGTCTGTTCGGCGACCGGCTTGCCGAACGCGACCCTAACCAGGGCGCGCCGGCACATCTTCTCCAGGGGCCCGCTCCGCCAGACCGATGAGCCGCATGCAGTGGTGGATTCGGCCAGGACCCACCTGCCTTGCGCGATCTCAAGATCGGCCTCGCCGAGCATGTTCCCGCCGGGACCACGCGTTCTCGGACAGCACTAGGCGTGGCCGTGGGGTGCTTCATCGAGGCCGAAAACCGGGCACCTCTTCCACCGTGATTCCGGGCGTGTCCATGGGGACCAGGATCATGGATTGCTGCTTACTGGCGGTCGGGTTGGAGGGGTCGGTTTTCCCATGAAAACAAGGATGAGACAGCGCGGATCAGGAGCCCCGGAAGTCCACCACTTGCGACCGTTGATGACGTACTCGTCACCCTGCCGGTCGATTCTGGCCTCGATATTGGGTGGCGTCCGGCGACGTCGACCGCAGGCTCCGTCATGGCAAGGCGGAGCGGATGCGCGCCCCTCCAGGAGAGGGTCGAGCCACCGCCTCTGCTGGTCGGGCGTGCCATATCGAGAAGGACTTCCATGTTGCCGGTGTCAGGCGCGGAGCAGTTGAACGGTTCGAACCGAAGGGGGAGCGTCCCATCGGTTCAGCCAGCGGCAGCGTCTATTCAAGATTCGTGAGCGTCCGCCATGGGACTTGGGCTGCCACAGGTTCCCACAGAAGCCGGCCTCCCGTGCACGGGCCTTCAGCGTTTCCATCAGTTCCGGCGGTTGCCAGCGGTCCCCCCCGTCGCGATCTGCCGCGGCATTTCCTCTTCGTTGGGAAGATGTGCTCGTCCATGAACTAACGCGCCGACGCGCCGCCTCAGTTCCTGGACGTTGGACGCATATTCGAAATCCGTAGATTTTTCTCCGTTGGGGGTGGCAAGGTCACGAACTTATGATCACGCTCATATGTCTCTGCCCGGAGAGAGGCTTGCAGCAACATGACGTCCATTCGCGCGTCAGGGTGTTTCCCCGAAGGAACGGAGGAGGCCCTTTCTGAAGTGCGATGCCCGTCTCGGGAAACCGCAGGCACCGATCCATTCGCCGGGGATGCCACGACCATGAATTTCCGCCAGCACACGTTCCAGGACGAGTTCGTGATAGGCGACATTCCGATGTTGCCGTGGGATCCGGAAAGCCGCTTCATGGGCAGTCTTCCCCTGTTCGGACGGCGCGCCGGTTCGGCCACAGCGGATGCCAGCGCCACCGGTTTCTTCTTCGACCGCCTCGCCTGCGCGTCGGATGAGGAGATAGACGACCTCCTGGACAACTAGGGCAGTTCTCCGAACCTCCCCCACGGCGGGCGTGCATCGCCCGCCAGGAGCCGACGGCCCGCGTCAGGGCGACAGCCGTTCCAGAATCCACACCCCATCGTCGTTCCGCCTGTAGACGAGCCGGTCGTGCAGACGGCTCCGGGCGCCCCTGCCATTCGAGGGCATGGGGCACCAGCCGATACCCGCCCCAATGCGATGGGCGCGGCGGATCGTCTCCCAGCCGCTGCGTCGCTTCTTCCACTTCCTTTCCAGATCCGCGCGGTCCTGCAGCACCGCGCTCTGGATCGAGGCCCACGCTCCGATACGGCTGCCCAGCGGCCGCACGCGGTAGTACTCGTCGGATTCCTTACCGGTCACCTTGCCGACGACGCCCTCGATGCGCACCTGGCGCTCCAATTCCACCCAGTGAAACAGCAGCGCCGCCTGCGGATTGGCCGCCAGTTCGTGTCCCTTGCGGCTCTCGTAGTTGGTGTAGAAGACGAATCCGTCGCCGCTCACCTCCTTCAGCAGAACGATGCGGGCGGACGGGACTCCTGCGGCGGTCGCCGTGGCGAGCGTCATCGCGTTGGGTTCCGGCAGTTGCGCCTTCAAGGCTTCGTCGAACCAGCGCTGGAACTGCGTGAACGGATCGGACGCCGCATCCGCCTCGTCGAAGCGTTCGCGCGTGTATTCCTTGCGAAGATGGGCAATGCTCATGATGGACAGTCGATGATGGATGGGGGCATGGGTTCGGGGCCGAGGTTACCACTGCAGGCGCGCGCCCACCCTTGCGCTGAATCAGGGCAGACGCATGCCATCTCTCGCATCAGGCGTCGAATCCCGGCGCACGCCGGGCGAGTCCGGCGAACCGGTCCAGCAGCCGGGCACGCCACGCGTGCACCGGATCGTCCGGGCGCAGCAGCGGGTACGGCGATACCGCGCGCGCCCACATGAACGCGCCGAAGACGACATAGTCGGCGTAGTTCGGTTCGGCGCCGCCGACACAAGGCTGACTCCCCAGCATCGCACGCAGGGGCTCCAGAGAGGCCAGGAACTTTTCCCGAGTTGCATCACGGTCCGCCACTACTTCTTCCAGACGGGCGCCGAGCCGCCGTTCCCGTGTCTCGCGGAAATACGTCCGGTCGCCCTCGTCCAGCACCTGCAGGATGTCCGCCACCAGCATCCGCGTCAGAAGCGGATGCAGCACCCGCTCGGTCCAGTACTTGACGAACAGGCCTTCCGCACGTGCCTGCGGACTGTCGAACAAGGGCGCGCCGCCGTGGACGCGATCCAGATGTTCGGCAATCGCCCACGAATCCACGACGACGCGATCGCCGTCGAGCAGGACAGGCACCGTCTCCGACCCATAGGGCTTCAGGGCGGCCTTGTCCGAGAAACGCCAAGGGACCGTTTCCCATTCGAGGCCCTTGTGCGCCAGCGCCATGCAGGTGCGCCAGCAGTAAGGACTGAACACGCGCGGGGTCGGCCCCCGCAAGTTCGAACAGCCGGATCGACATGGCATGGCTCCTCTGCAAGAAGTCCAGCATACCGTGCCGGCTCGCCGCGGAACGGTTCCACACGTGCGGGCGCCGTTAGAATGCCTCCTCCCGCCGTCCTTCTCCTCCCATGATCCGTCCTGACATCGAACTCCTGGCCCCCGCCCGCGACGCCGGCATCGGCATCGAGGCCGTCAATCACGGTGCCGACGCGGTCTACATCGGCGGCCCGGCGTTCGGAGCACGTGTCAACGCGGCCAACGAGGTCGCGGACATCGAACGCCTCGCCACTCACGCCCACCGCTTCGGCGCCCGCGTGTTCGTCACGCTCAATACCATCTTCCGGGACGACGAGCTGCCGGCGGCGCAGAGGATCGTCCGGGAGGTCTACGAGGCCGGCGCCGATGCCCTGATCGTGCAGGACATGGGGCTGCTGGAACTCGATCTGCCGCCGATCCAGCTGCACGCCAGTACCCAGACCGACATCCGCACGCCCGCCAAGGCGCGCTTCCTCCAGGACGCAGGCTTTGCCCAGATGGTCCTGGCGCGGGAACTCACGCTGGACCAGATCCGCGCCATCGCCGCCGTGACGCCGCGGGCGACCCTGGAGTTTTTCATCCACGGCGCGCTGTGCGTCGCCTACAGCGGTCAGTGCTACATCAGTCACGCCCACACCGGCCGCAGCGCGAACCGAGGCAACTGTTCACAGGAGTGCCGGCTCCCTTACACCGTGACCGATCCGCAGGGCCGGGTCGTGGCGTACGAGCGCCACGTGCTGTCCCTCAAGGACAACGACCAGAGCGCCAATCTGCGAGCGCTCGTCGACGCCGGCGTCCGCTCCTTCAAGATCGAGGGCCGCTACAAGGACATGGGCTACGTGAAGAACACGACGGCCCACTACCGCAGGCTCGTCGATGCCATCCTCGAGGATTCTCCGTCGCTGCGGCGCGCCTCCTCCGGGCGTTGCACGTTCCTCTTCGACCCGGATCCGTCCCGCGACTTCAACCGGGGCGCAACCGACTACTTCGTGCAGGGTCGCAAGGAGGACATCGACGCGTTCGATTCGCCCAAGCACGTGGGACAGGCGCTGGGCCATGTGGTGAAGATCCATGGGGACGGCTTCGACATGACCTCCCATGCTCCGCTGCGCAACGGCGACGGGCTCACGTACTACGACCACAAACGTGAACTGCAGGGCATCCGCGTCAACGTGGCCGAACCGCTGGATCAGACAGGCCGCCGTTGGCGGGTGTACCCGAACGAGCCGGTGGGACAGTTGCAGGGCCTGCGCGTGGATACGGAGATCCACCGCAACCGCGATACGGCGTGGGACCAGACGCTCGCCCGCAAGTCCGCGGAACGGCGCATCGGGGTGCGATTCGTGCTGAGCGAAACGGCCGCCGGAGTGCGTCTGGAAGCGACGGACGAAGACGGTCACCAGGCGTATGCGGAAGCGGAAATGACGCGCGTCGAGGCGCGCGGACCCGTGGACATCGAGGAACAGATCCGCCGGCAACTCGATCGCCTGGGCAACACGATATTCGCCCTGTCCTCGCTGGAGACGCGTCTGACAGGCTCGCCGTTCGTTCCGGCCTCCGTGCTCAACGCCCTGCGCCGCGACGCCGTCGAACGGCTCGAAGCGGTCCGCAGTGCGGCCTACCGGCGTCCGGAACCGCTCGCGGCGAAGGAGCCTCCGGCACCCTATCCGGAAGACAGCCTCAGCTATCTCGCCAACGTCTACAACCACAAGGCGCGGGACTTCTACGCGAGGCACGGCGTCAAGGTGATCGAGGCGGCGTACGAATCGCACGAGGAACCGGGCGAGGTGTCCCTCATGATCACCAAGCACTGCGTGCGCTTTTCGCTGAGCCTGTGCCCCAAGCAGGCCAAGGGCGTGCAGGGCGTGCAGGGACAGGTCCGCGCCGAACCGCTCACGCTGGTCAACGGCAACGAACGGCTCACGCTCCGGTTCGACTGCAAGCCGTGCGAGATGCACGTGGTCGGGCGTATCCGCAAGCCGATCCTGGAAGACGTGCCGGCCGCCCCGGTCCGCTTCTACCGGGCGCGCGAGAAGACGTCCACCTGAGCGCGCCCGGCCGGACCGGGACCTATTTCACCGTTCCGGCGTCCTGTCCGAACAATACCTTCTTCGCTTCCTCGTCCACGGTCGGCTTGACGTTGACCGTCTTGGCAAGTTCGTACGCCCGTTCCACTGCGGGCCGCGCGTGGATCGTGTCGAACCAGCGCCTCAGATGGGGAACGTCGTCGAGATTCTGTTGCTGCCGCTTGTGCGGCACGATCCATGGATAGCACGCCATGTCCGCGATGGAGTAGTCGCCTGCCACGAACTCCCGGTCGGACAGCCGCTTGTTGAGAACGCCGTACAGACGTGCCGTCTCCTTCACGTAGCGGTCCATGGCGTAGGGAATCCGTTCCGGCGCGTACTGGACGAAATGGTGATTCTGCCCGGCCATGGGGCCCAGCCCGCCCATCTGCCACATCAGCCACTGCAGCACCTCCACCCACGCCCGCGTATCCCGTGGCAGGAACTTGCCGGTCTTCGCTGCGAGGTAGACGAGGATCGCTCCGGATTCGAAGACGGAGATCGGCTGCCCGCCGTCGCCCGGATCGTCGTCGACGATGGCCGGAATGCGGTTGTTCGGCGAAATGGCCAGGAAATCCGGGTCGAACTGCTCGCCCCGGCCGATGTTGACCGGGCGAATGCGATAGGGAAGCCCGGTTTCTTCGAGAAATATCGTGATCTTGTGCCCGTTGGGCGTTGTCCAATAGTGCAGGTCGATCATTCCGAGCGCGCCTCCAGGGGCAGATGACGCCCGAGTATAGCCGCGCGGCCGCCGCCGCCCGCCGGGAGCAATTCCAGATGCCCTGCCGAAAGCTCCGGACGGGAACGGGAACAATTCCTGACTTGACCGTCGGTAATGAGAACGGTTTGCGTTGAGTGCGTCGTTGGGCTACAGTCCCGCCTCCAATGCCGGCTGCTGACAGACGGGCGGCAGGTCCGCGAAACGCACCGGTCTGTGAAAGTTCTTTCCTGTTGAGGCGCGACGTCTTCCGTACCAGGTGACCGCCCGAAGAGGAAATCGGGAAAGGTCCAAAGAGTGTCCCATGCCCAATACCCGCCAGGGCATCGTCGTCGCTTTTATCGTTCTGCTCCACGTGGGGTTCTTCTATGCCCTGCAAGCGGGACTCATGCGCAGCGCCTCCAAGTTCGTCCAGGAGGAGGTGATCGCTCGGCTCATCCTGCCTGACCCGCCCGCCGAACCGCCGCCGCCTCCCCCGCCTCCGCCTCCCAAGGTCATGGCGGCACCGCCCCCGCCGCCTCCGCCGCCGCGGGAAACGGTGAAGCCCATCGACGAACCGCCGCCGCCTACCGCCATCACGCTGCCCCCGGCACCGCCGGAGCCGCCGAAGCCTGCCGAGCCCGCGCCTGTCGTGGTGGCTCCGCCCCCACCGGTACCACAGCCGCCGGCGCCGGTGGTACAGGCGCCCCCGGCACCTCCTCCCCCCCAGCCCGTGGTCCGGAATTTCGGCGACGCCGGGATCGAGTACACGCGTCCTCCCAGCCTGACCTATCCCCCATCTCCATGCGGCTGCGCGAGTGGGTGAACTGCAGGTACGCGTGCTGGTAAGGAGACGGGCAGGGTCGAGCGGGCGGAAGTGCAGAAGAGCAGCGGCTATCCGCGGCTCGACAATGCGGCCCGGGAAGCAGCGCTCAAGGCAGCGTTCAAGCCGTACATGGACAACGGCCGCGCCGTACCGGTGTGGGTCGTCGTTCCTTTCTCTTTCAAGCTGGATTCTTGATCGGAGGTCCTCAATCGTGGGTCAGTTCGGATTGGATCATCTGTGGGCGAACGCCGATGCCGTGCAGAAAGGCGTGGCGATGCTTCTCGTCATCATGTCGGCCATGTCGTGGTACGTGATCGTGATGAAGGGCCTGACGCTGGTGCGTCTGCAGCGCGCCGCGCAACAGGCGCGCGATGCCTTCTGGCAGGCGCGCTCGGTGCAGGAAGGCCTGGATGCCCTCGGCAATGCCACGGAGAGCCCCTTCGCTGCCCTGGTCCAGGCCGGCGTCGATGCGTCCTCGCACCATCGCCATCACGAAGGCACGCTGGGCGGAAGCATGGGCCGCAACGAGTGGATCGCCAGCGGCCTGCGCGCCTCGATCGACGAAAGCAATGCGCGGCTCCAGTCGGGTCTGTCGGTGTTGGCGTCCGTCTCCTCCACTGCGCCGTTCGTCGGCCTGTTCGGCACGGTGTGGGGCATCTACCACGCGCTGGTGGCCATCGGGCTCGCCGGCCAGGCCTCGCTGGACAAGGTGGCAGGCCCGGTGGGTGAAGCGCTCATCATGACGGCCCTGGGCCTCGCGGTCGCCATTCCCGCGGCACTCGGATACAACGCGCTCGTGCGGGGCAACAAGTCCCTCGTCGCGAAGCTCAATCGCTTCGGCTACGACCTGCACGCATTCTTCCTCACGGGATCCCGCGTGGGTGACGGCGCGGCGCCCGCGGGCGGTGTCCGCGATCCCAAGCTGACCGCGGTAACCGGCGCGAAGGCCTGACAGGAGAACCGATCATGGCCATGGGATCCTTGAGCGACTCCGAAGACGAGTTCAATCCCGAGATCAACACCACGCCGCTCGTGGACGTGATGCTGGTGCTGCTGATCATCTTCATGAGCACCATCCCGGTCATGAATCACGCGGTGAAGATCGATCTGCCGCGCGCCACCAATCAGCCGAACGAGACCAAGCCGGAGAACATCAACCTCTCCGTCGACGAGAACGCGAAGCTCTACTGGAACGCCGAGGAAATCTCCGCCGAGGAACTGCAATCGCGCATCGACGCCGCGGCGAAGCAGGAACCGCAGCCGGAGATTCACATCCGCGGGGCCCGCACCGTGCAGTACGAGAAGGTCGCGCAGATCATGGCGGCCGTCCAACGGGCCGGATTGAAGAAGATCGGGTTCCCTCTCGACCCGACCATGCAGGCGCAGTAACCTCACCGGGCGCACGCACCTTGCTGCGCCGCTGCGCCTCGCTGGCTCTCCGGCTGGGCACCGCGCTTCTCGAACTGCTCGACTGGTGGCGCGTCTACCTCGGTGTCCTCGCGGGACTCCTGCTTGGTTCCATTCCCCTGTGGGTGGCGCCAGGAAACCGATGGCCGCCCTTCGTCGCAGTGGCCGGTGCCGCGGCCGGAATCGTGGGGGGATTGCTGTGGCAGGCCCGGTCCGCGGCCCGTCGCTGAACGCGCTGTCTCGCGCCACGCTCTTGCATCGCGTCGCGGTCGAGGCACGTCCAGGCCTTCCGGACGCCGAACCAGGGACATCCCCATGACCGACTTCCGCATCGTGACCCTGCCCGGCGACGGCGTCGGGGTCGAAGTGATGAGCGCGTGCATCGAAGTGCTCGACGTTCTGCAAACGCGTACCGGCGGATGGCACCTGCGCTTCGAGGAGCATCCCGGCGGCGCGCAGCACTACGCCGATACGGGCGTCGCCTTTCCGGATTCGTCCATGCGCGCGTCGGCCGAAGCCGATGCGGTGCTGTTCGGCGCGATGGGTCTGCCGCACGTGCGCTACCCCGACGGCACCGAGATCGCCCCCCAGCTGGATCTGCGCAAGGAGCTCGACCTCTACGCGGGCGTGCGGCCGGTACGCGCGATCCCGGGGACGCCCTTGCCGCTTGCCGACCCCCGTGCCTCCGGAATCGATTTCGTCATCGTTCGCGAGCAGACCGAAGGCTGGTTCCACGGCCGGCTGAATCCTGATGCCGTTCCCGACGGCGGTCCCGACGCCGCCTACGACCTCGGTCTCATCACGCGGTCAGGCTCCGAGCGGCTGTTCGAGTTCTCCTTCGCGCTCGCGAAGCGCCGGCGCATGCGGAACCCGGCAAAAGGCCGGGTGACCTGCGTCGACAAGTCGAACGTGCACCGCGGCCAGGCCTTGATGAACCAGGTATTCCTCGACATCGCGAAGAGGCACCCGGACATTCCCGCCGATCACTGCTACGTCGACGCCATGGCGCTCAACATGATCCGCAAGCCGTGGGAGTACGACGTGCTGCCCGTGGAGAACCAGTTCGGCGACATCCTGTCGGACCTCGGCGCGGGTCTGATCGGGGGCATGGGCATGGCACCGTCCGGCGACATCGGCGACCGGCACGCCGTCTTCCAGCCGGCGCACGGCAGCGCGCCGGACATTGCCGGGCAGGGCAAGGCCAATCCCACGGGCATGCTGCTGTCCGCCGCCATGATGCTCGAGTGGCTCGGCGACCGGCACGGCATCGAGATGCTGGCGGATGCCGCCACCCGCCTGGAGCGGGCCATCGACTCCGTGTTCGCATCGCGCGCGATCGTGCCGTTCGAGTTCGGCGGGAACGACGGCACGGCCGCGATCACGCGCGCGGTCATCGGCGCGCTCGGCTGAAAGGAACTCTTGAGGAACGCGCAATGACCCAGGTGACGCACCACGATGTGGATCTCGGCGATGTGATCCTCCACTGCATCACGGCAGGGAAGGGATTTCCGGTCGTCCTCGTGCACGGCTGCCCGCAGACGTCGCACGAATGGCGCTACGTGATGCCGGCACTCGCCGAAAAGTATCTTGTGATCGCTCCCGATCTGAGAGGTCTTGGCGATTCGTCCCGGCCTCCCGGCGGCTACGACAAGAAGACGATGGCCGAGGACATCTGGCGCCTGATGCAGTCGATGAAGCTCGACCGGTTCTTCCTCGCCGGACACGACTGGGGCGGGCCGGTCGCATTTTCCCTGGCGGCCCGGCACCCGGATGCCGTGCGACGGCTCGCGATCCTCGATGTCGTCATTCCAGGAGACGGCGGCGACTTCTCTCAAGGTGGGCGCCGCTGGCATCACGCCCTCTTCCGCACGCCGGATCTCCCCGAGCAATTGTTCATCGGCCGCGAGCACCTGATCCTCGACTGGCTCTTCGACAACTACGGCTACCTCAACCACTGCATCGGCGAAGAGGACCGCAAGGAGTACCTGCGGACCTACGTGAAGCCTGGCGCCATGCGGGCGCTCTTTTCCATGTACCGGACGCTCCCGCAGGACGCCGACGACAACCGGGCGTTGCTGGAATCGGGCGGCAAGCTGCGCATGCCCGTGCTGGGGCTGGGAGACAAGAGCTTCGGACGCGGCATGGAGGTCATCGACTCGCTGAAGCGCGTCGCCGACGACGTGCGCGGCGGAATCGTGGCCGACTGCGGGCACTGGCTGCCCGAGGAAAAGCCCGAGGTCGTGGCGGCCACGCTCCTCGAATTCTTCGGCGAGGAAGATCCTCTCGCCCCATCCCGGTAGTCCCGCGCTCGCTTCCGTCTTCGTCACAGTCCAGCGAACGCGCCGCCGGGGTCAGGACGCCTTGTCCCCCACCGTGGCTTTGGCGAGCTTGGCCCGCACGAAATCGATGTGCAGGCGCAGCGCATAGAGCTGGTCGGCGTAGGCGAGCGGCGGATGCTGCTCGTTGACGACGTCCTCGATCGCGTCGAGCCGCTTGCCGAAATCGCGCTTCTCTCCGGCGGTCATGCTGTGCCGCGTCTCGTTTTCGATGAACATGAGTTCACCGTACCAGCGGTAGATGCGCGAACGCACGCGCCACTTGTACAGCGGCGGAACGATGCGGCTCAACGGGAACAGGATGGCAATCACCGGAACGGCCATGACGATCAGACGATCGAGCAGGTTCGCCAGCCAGAACGGCAGATAGCGCTGCAGGAACGGCGTGCCGGACTGGTAGTAGCGGCGCGCACCGGGCGAGATGGGAAAACCATTCTCCCGCGCCTGCGGAAACTGCCCCTGTGCCTGGAACATGCCTGGCCCGCCATGAATGCCGGTGGCGGTCTGCAGCAGCACCATCTGGATGGCGGGGTGCAGGTCCTCCTTCGCCAGGATGTCCGCGGTGGGCGCGAGCAGCGTCACGTCACGCGGGGAATGTCGCGTTCCAGGTCGAACACGCCGCGCGGCAACACCTTGGACAGATACGGCAGGCGGCGCACATAGGCTTCGGCGCGATCGATGTCCAGCAGCGACACGCCGTCCGCGTACATGATCGCCCGCACGATGCCGGCCTGGGGAGCAGCGATGATGAACAGGCAATCCACCGCCCCGCCCAGCAGCGCTTCCGCGCCGTCGACACCGGTCACGTGCACCCCTGCCACGCCCTCCTCGGTGAGGTTGTTGGTCTCGAGCACTTCCCGTGCGAGCACGCGCGTCCCGCTGCCGGGCAGACCGATGGCGATACGCCTGCCCCGCAGCTGGGCGACGCGATCGAGACGTTCCTTGCCCCGGCAGAAGATCCACAGGGGCTCGTAGGCGACACTGCCCAGCGATACGATGCCTGGCGCTTCTTCGGCCTTGCCGACACCGCTTTGCACCAGAGCGAAGTCGACACCCGAGTCGGGCGAGTTGAGCAGCGTGTAGTTGTCCACCGAACCTTCGGTCGGGCGCAGGACGACCTCGACGCCGTGACGCGCGAGCCCCTTGCGGTACAGGTCACCGAATTCGGCATATCCTCCGCCCGCCACTCCGGTGGCCATGACCACGCGTTCCGGCGTCGCCGGCTGCAGAAACCTGGCCGCGAACCAGATTCCCGCAATGGCGATCGCGACGGCGGGCGCGCCGATCAGGAGCCATTCGCGGAAGTGGAGGTCGGTCAGCCGGCGCATGAGGTGGGGAAGGAAATGCAACGATGAGTCGCGAGTCTACTGGAAGGCTGTCCCTATCTTCTTCGCCCGCTCCTGGGCAGATCACCGTCTCCGGCGAGATCGTCGCTGACCTGATCGCGGACATGCACTCGCCCGGCGACTTCAGTTTTCATGTGGGGGGACAAGGCGCCAATGTCGCGTTGGCGCTGGCACGCCTGGGCATGTCGTCCACGCTGCTCATGCCGATGTCGCGGGATGCGCTGGGCGAGCGCTTCGCCGCGATTCTTTCGGAGGCCGGCGTCCGGCTGCCTCTGGCGTCGGCCAGCGACCTGCCCACATCCATCGCCCTGGTGTCGTTGCGGGAAGGCCAGCCCGTCTACAGCCTGTACCGGGAAGGCGTCGCCGACCGAGACCTCCATCGCGACCGGATTCTGAGCGCTCTCCCCGTGGATCCGGCGGTGCACGTGATCGGCGCCTTCTGTTACGCCGTCGAACCGGACCGTCCCCTTCTGGCTGGAAATCGCGCAGGCGAGCCGCCAGCGCGGAGCGCTGCTGTCGAGCGACCCGAACATCCGGCGCGGGGTCATGGAAAACGCGGGAGAACAGCCCCGGCCGATGCTGCAGGCCCTGCGCCAGGCTGACATCGTCAAGGCCTCGGACGAGGACCTCGCGTGGCTGTTCCCGGGCCTGGATCCGCACCAGGCCGCCCTTCGGCTGTTCGATGACTCGAGAGTCGAACTCGTGGCGCTCACGCTGGGAGAACAAGGATCGGTCCTGCGGACGCGCTCCCGCGAAGTGCGGGTCCCCGCCCGGCCGGCGCGACCGTTCGTCGACGCAGTGGGAGCAGGCGACACCTACCACGCCGCACTGTTGTCCGGGCTGTTGCGCCTGGGCGCGACCACCACGGCCCATCTGGCAGCGCTGGATCGGGCAGACCTCACGACTCTGGCGAGTACCGCCTCGGTGGCGGCATCGCTTGCTTGCGAACATTCGGGCTGCCAACCGCCTACCGCAGACGAAGTCGCTGCCGCCGGTTGACCGCGCGCGGCGATCGCGAGAGAACTCGCCGAAGCGCCGCGCAGTCCGGGATTCAGAAGCCCGTGGCGGCCAGCCAGCCCCCGACCTTGCCGTCCCAGATCTCGCGGACGAGGATCACCGGGGCGACGCATTGCGACGGCATCCGCAATTTCGTCTCGATGTCCGCCTTGCCGTTCTTGCTCAGAGGAAAGCGGTCCGTTTCTGCAACCACAGAAGCCTTCGACCCGCCGCCGCACACCAGACTCACCACGACCTGCGTCACACCGTCGGCCGTTCCGTTGAATTCTCCAGTGCTCGCGTCGTCGAGCACGAGTCCCTTGATCTCCACCTCCAGATCGCCATCGCGGTCGAGTTCCACTTCACCGGACTTGATCTTCCACACCTTGCCGCACGAGTTCACGCCGCCGATGGACGTTCCATCCGAAGGACACGCCCGCAGCTTGCTTTCCAGCAGCGTGTCGTCCGCCTTGGCCGTGCCGAACACGAAGAAGGATGCGATGACTGCGCTTGCGCTCACTGCCTTGAAGAGGGAAATCCTCATGACGACCTCCTGGAGAGTTGGCGGACACTGCCGAGCGCCGCAGGCGAGCCCACGGCTCGGAACGGCATGTCCGGGAATCACGATACCTGTTGCCTTCCAACCGATCTCTTACTTGTCGATCAGACCCCGCGAAGAAATCCGAAATCTGCCCCCTCGTCCGCCTGTCGGATCTGCTCCGCATACAGCCGGCGGTAACCGCGCGACGGGAACTCCGGCGGTTTCCAGCCCTGCGATCTGCGTGACAGCTCGCCCGCATCCACCAGCAGCTCGAGCTTGCGCTCCTTCACGCTCAAGCGGATGCGGTCGCCGTTCTGCACGAACGCCAGCGGACCGCCGCTCGCGGCATCCGGCGCCACGTGCAGCACCACCGATCCGTAGGCGGTCCCGCTCATTCTCGCGTCCGAGATGCGCACCATGTCCTTCACTCCGCTTCGCGCCAGCTTCTTCGGGATGGGCAGGTAGCCTGCTTCGGGCATCCCGCTGGGGCTCGCGGGACCGGCGTTCTTGAGCACGAGAAAATCGTCGGGCGTGACATCTAGGTCCGGATCGTCGATCCGGCTCGACAGGTCTTCGAGTCCATCGAACACCACCGCCCGCCCTTCCCGCTCGAACAGGCGCGGATCGGCCGCCGAACGCTTGAGGATCGCCCCTTTCGGCGCGAGCGTTCCGAACAACGCAACCAGACCGCCCACGGGATCGAACGGTTCTTCGCGGGCGCGGATCACCGTGCGGTCAACCCACGGCGCAGGGCCCGCGAGACGCTGACCCAGCGTCTCGCCCGTGACGGTGATGCAGTCATGGTGCAGCAGGTCACGCAGTTCCCACAGCAGGGCCGACATGCCGCCCGCCGCGTGGAAATCCGCGAGGTAGTGGCTGCCCGTGGGTTTGAGATCCACCAGCACGGGCGTCTCGTCGGAGAGCTGGTTGAGACGGTGCAGGTCGACGGGAATGCCGCGGCGGCCCGCGACCGCCGTGAGGTGCACGATCGCGTTGGTGGATCCGCCCACGGCCAGCAGGACACGCAGCGCGTTCTCCACGGACTTCGGCGTGATGATGTCGGAAGGCCGCGGACCGTGACCGATCATTTCGACAGCGCGCGCGCCGGTGGCTTCGGCCGCGCGGATCCGATCGGCGTGCACGGCGGGGATCGCCGCGGTGCCGGGCAGCATCATCCCCAGCGCCTCGGCAATGCAGGCCATGGTGCTGGCGGTGCCCATCACGGCACACGTGCCGGCGGTCGTGGCGAGATTCGACTCGATCTCGTCGATTCCACGGTCGTCCACCTCGCCTGCCCGGTACTTCGCCCAGAATCGCCGGCAGTCGGTGCATGCGCCGAGCCGCTCCCCGTGGAAAGGCATCGCCAGCATCGGACCGGTGACGAGCTGTATCGCGGGCATGTCCGCCGAGGCCGCGCCCATCAGCTGCGCCGGAACCGTCTTGTCGCACCCGCCCACCAGCACTACGGCGTCCATGGGCTGCGCGCGGATCATTTCCTCGGTGTCCATGGACATGAGATTGCGGAACATGAGGCTCGTGGGACTCAGGAACACTTCGCCCAGGGAAACGGTGGGAAAGTCGAGCGGCAGTCCTCCCGCCGCCAGCACGCCGCGCTTGACCGCCTCCACCAGTTCCGGGACGTTTCGATGGCAGTTGTTGAATCCGCTCGCCGTCTGCGCGATGCCGACGATGGGCTTGTCCATCATGGTCCGCGAGAGGCCCATGGACTGCGCGAAAGAACGCCGCAGGTACAGGGCAAAGGCGCGATCGCCGTAGTTGGTGAGGTTGCGGCGATAGCCGCGCGGTTCGTCGCTCATGGAAGTCCGCCGTGTGATTGCTTGTTGTGAATGGGCCCGATTATCCGCCCATCGCGAGGCCACGGTCACGATGCGCCGTCAGTTGTACGCCCGGGTGCACGCCCGGGTGCACGCCCCGGGTGCAGGCACGGTCTCCACGAACGGGCGACAGTGCATACTGTCCATTCATCATCTGCCTAGCTTGTGGAGCACGCCATGCAACGACCGTCGCTGTTTCTCGCCTTTGCCATTCTGATCGCGCCTGCCTGGACCGGCTCCGCGCTGGGCCACGACAGCACGCCGGACACCACCCAGGTGTCGCTGCAGGCGCAGGCCGAGACGGAGGTGGACAACGACTCGATGCGCGCCGTGCTCTACACCGAAGCGGAGGATGCTTCCGCGGCCAAGGCGGCGGACACCGCCAACAAGACGCTCGGTGAAGCCGTGCGCACGGCAAAGGCTCAGACAGGCGTCAAGGTGCGGTCGGGCAGCTATCAGACGTTCCCGCTCTACGACAAGCAGAACCGGATTTCGCGCTGGCGCGTGCGCGCGGAAATCTCGCTGGAAAGCGCGGACTTCAAGGGCATGGCTGCCTTGCTCGCGAAGCTGCAGACGACCATGAACCTGGCAGGCGTGGAGTTCTTCGCCTCCGACGAAGCGCGCCGCAAGATCGAAAGCGAACTCACGACCGAAGCCATCGAGGACTTCCGCCGGCGGGCGGACGTCGCGGCCAAGGCGCTGGGCGCGAAGTCATACCGCATCCGGGACCTGGCGATTGCCGCCGACGCCGGCGGGCCCCCCATGCCACGCCCCATGCTGCAGGCGCGCGCCGGCGCTGCGATGTCCGAAGTGGCACCGGCCCCCATCGAAGCCGGCGCGAGCCACATGGGGGTGCAGGTGACCGGCACGGTCACGCTTGCGCACAAGGGCGATTGATCTGCCCAGTGCGTGGCTCGACATGCAGCAGATACCGGTGCAGCCATGCCCATCGGATTCGCGCCATCCAAGCGCTCGCCCGCACGGCCACTGCATCGCGCCCGCTAACGCACCCAGCCGATCTCGCGGGCGGTCACGTTCCCCACGCGGACCTCGTCGAGCGAATCCGGCATCCGGGACTGCGTGGCCGATAGCGGAATGCGCCCGCCCATGATCTCGGCGAATCGCTGCGGCAGCACCGGCACCCGTTCAGGTTCGGCATAGCCGTCCGGATGAAACGGTTGATTGTCAGCCGCGTCGTACTTGTCGCTGGCCCCCAGGGTGTGCAGCAGTTCGTGGGCCGCCACCACGGCGTTCTGGCCTGCCTGCTCGTGCGCGGCGAAGAGGTGCACGACACCGATCAGCCCCTGTGGCAGCCCGACCGAATGCGGCACGGCGGTGTCGATGGCGGGGTCGTGGAACAGCAGGAACAGGCGCGCATGGGGAGCCGGTCCCGCCGGATCTCCGTGCTGCCAGACCCACCACCGCAGATGCAGGCTCCAGATGAGGATGTCGACGCGGGAACCGCCGAACGGCGGCGGTGGCGGAAGACTGTCCACCCGTCCCGCGGGACGAACCTCCACCGGCCGCGCAAGCGCGAGCCCCAGGCGCCGGGCCTCCCCCGCGAAGAAGGACTCCAGCGGCTCGAACGAGCTTCGATCCAGTTCGTCGACGTAGCGTCGTGTGCCTGGACTGCCGTCGGCTGGAATCGTGAACACGGCAACACGCAGGGGCCTGTCCCACGCGGCGGTTCGCACTCGCATGAGCCACGCGCCCACCGCGACGTTGGCAAGAACGGCCAGCAGGATCAGAACGCGGATGCGCTTGAACACGCGGCGCCGGGCCTGTCGTTGCGCGAGCGCGCGGTGTCAGTGGCGGCCGGCCCGATTTTCCGCCGGTGCGGCCTCACCCCCCGGCCGAATCGGGCCACGTCCAGTTCCTGTAGCGATCGCGCAGCGCCGTCTTGAGGAATTTGCCGGTGGAGGTGCGGGGAATCGCGTCGATGAAATCGTACGCGTCCGGGATCGCCCACTTCGCGAACCTGCCGGAGAGGAACTCGCGCATGTCCTTCGCGTCCGCGGTCTGGCCGGCACGCAGCACGATCACCGCGAGGGGCCGCTCCGCCCACTTGGGATGAGGCACCGCGATCACGGCCGCCTCGGCCACCGCCGGATGACCCATGATCGCGTTCTCCAGGTCCACGGAACTGATCCACTCTCCGCCCGACTTGATGAGGTCCTTCGTGCGGTCGGTGATCTTGACGTAGCCTTGGGGCGTGATCGCCGCGACGTCGCCCGTGCGCAGCCAGCCGTCGGCGGTGAAGCTCTCTGCCGACAGCGGCAGGTCGTGGTAGCTGCCGATGATCCACGGCCCATAGATCTGGATCTCGCCCACCGCCTTGCCATCCCAGGGCTGCTCGCCATCGTCGCCGATGATGCGCAGATCCACGAGCGGCAACGCATATCCCTGCATCGCCTGCGTCGCGAATTTCTCGTCCTCGGAAAGATCGCCCAGCAACTGATTCACACGGGCGATCGTCCCGAGGGGAGACGTCTCGGTCATCCCCCAGCCCTGCATGATGTCGATGCCGTGGCGGGCGAAACCGCGGATGAGGCTTTCGGGCACGGCCGACCCGCCCACCGTGAGGCGCAGGCGCGGATCCAGCTTGTGGCGGCCGGGCTCCCGGTCCAGGATCTGGATCATCCCGAGCCAGATGGTCGGCACGCCGCAGGAGAGGGTCACCTTCTCGCTCTCGAAGAGCGGAAGCAGGTCGTCGGCATGCAGATGCGGGCCGGGGAAGACGATCTTCGTGCCCAGCATGCACGTCGCGTACGGAACGCCCCACGCGTTGGCGTGGAACATGGGCACCACGGGAAGCACGACGTCGCGGCCCGAGATGCCGATCGCGTCGGGCACGCACAGCGCCAGGGTGTGCAGGACCTGCGAACGGTGCGAATACACCACGCCCTTCGGACGTCCCGTGGTCCCGGAGGTGTAGCACATGGCCGCAGGCGCGTCCTCGTCCAGGTCCGGATAGTCCCAGTCACCCGACGCAGTGGCGAGAAAATCCTCGTAGCTCACGTATCGGTCCGGAACAGGCTGACCGGTGAGCGGCACGACGATCACCTTCTCGATCTTCGTCTGCGGCAGGAACTTCTCGAGCAGGGGCAGCAGCACGTCGTCGACGATGACGAAGCGGTCGTCCGCGTGATTGGCGATGAATGCGATCTCGTCCGGCGCGAGGCGGAGATTGAGCGTGTGCAGCACGGCACCGGATGCGATGATGCCGAAGTAGGACTCGTAGTGCGCGTAGTGATTCCACATGAGCGTGGCCACCCGGTCGCCCTGGCGGATGCCGGCCTTCTGCAGCGCTTCGGCGAGCAGCCGTGCCCGGCGGTGGAACTGCGCGTAGGTCGTCCGGTGCAGCGTCTTGTCCGGCATGCGGGAGACGATCTCCACGGGACCGAACATCCTGCCCGCCCGTTCGAGAAAATGGGTCAGGGACAGCTTGACCTGCATCATGGTCGAGCGCATTTCACATCCTCCCTTGCCGGCACTCGTCTCGCGCGGTACCGATCGTTTCGTTGCCTGCTCGAGGCCGGCCCTCCGGCCAGCCCGTTCTCAGCCTTCCGTCACCAGCACGACCTTGCCGCTCACCCGCTTCATCGTCACCTCGTTCAACGCTTCGGCTGCGCGTTCCAGCGGATAGGTCGCGTGGATGTGCGGTTTCACCAGGCCCTTGGAGTACATCTCCATCAGTTCGCGATTGTTCTGCCGGTTGCGCTCGGGCTCGTTGCGGGTGAACGCCCCCCAGAACACGCCCACGATGGAGCATCCCTTGAGCAGCGCGAGATTGAGAGGCACCTTGGGAATGTCACCCGCGGCAAAGCCGACCACGAGGAAACGGCCGTTCCAGGCCATGTCCCGCAGGGCCGGTTCGGAGTACGGCCCGCCCACGGGGTCGTACACGACGTCCACACCGCGGCCCGCCGTGATCTGCTTCACGCGTGTTCTGAGATCTTCGGCGCCGTAGTTGATGACATCGTCCGCGCCGTTCCGGCGGCAGATCTCCAGTTTGGAATCGCTCGAGGCCGCGGCGATCACCTTGGCCCCCATGGCCTTGCCGATCTGCAACGCGGCCAGGCCCACACCGCCGGAGGCGCCGAGGACGAGGAGCGTCTCGCCGGGACGCAGCGCGGCGCGGTCCTTGAGGGCGTGATAGGACGTGCCGTAGGTGAGGATGAAGGCGGAGGCGGACACGAAGTCCATGTCGTCGGACATGGGCACGAGGCGGTCGGCATCGACCACGATCTGTTCTGCGAACCCGCCCCAGGTCGCAGCGGCGATGACGCGGTCACCCGCCTTCACGCGGGTGACGCCCTCGCCCACCTGAGCGATCACGCCCGCCACTTCACCGCCGGGCGAGAACGGCAACTCGGGCTTGAACTGGTACTTGCCCTGGATGATGAGCGTGTCCGGAAAGTTCACACCGGCCGCCTTCACGGCGACCACCACCTGACCGGCGCCGGCCTGCAGGTCCGGCACCTGTTCGACCACCAGTTCGTCCGGGGGTCCCAGCTTCTTGCACAGTACGGCTTTCATGAGGCTCCTTCGTGGCGGCATGGGCGCGCCTGCCTGGAGGCGCCTGCCGGCTCGGGATCGGATCGATCCCGGCCTGCCGCGGTTTCGTCGTTCGGGATGTCGTGCGTCTCTCAGGCAGCGGGGCCCTTGAGGATCTTCTCCACCTGCCGCCAGCCGGCTTCGGCCATCGGCCTCGCCCGCTTGCCGGATTCGAGCGCCTGCGCGTTCGATGCCGTGCCCTCCACCACGCGGCCCATGATCCCCTGGAGAATGCCCGCCAGCCGGAACATGTTGTAGGCCATGTAGAAGTCCCAGTTCGGGATGCCGCTCCGGCCGGTGCGCCGGCAGTACATCTCCACGTATTCCTCTTCCGGCGGAATGCCCAGGGCCCCGAAGTCCAGCCCCAGCATGCCGCGGAACTCCGCGGGCGTGAGCCGCCAGGTCATGCAGTGATAGGCGAAGTCGGCGATGGGATGGCCCAGGGTGGAGAGTTCCCAGTCCAGCACCGCCAGCATCTTCGGCTCGGTCGGATGGAAGATCGTGTTGTCCAGCCGGTAATCGCCGTGGACGATCGTCGTCTCCTCGCCCGGCGGGATGTTCTTCGGCAGCCACTCGATGAGGTTTTCCATCGCCTCGATGCGCTCGGTTTCCGAAGCGCGGTACTGCTTGGTCCAGCGGGCGATCTGGCGTTCCAGGTAGCTGCCGGGCTTGCCGTAGTCGCCGAGCCCCACGGCCTGGTAGTCGACCTTGTGCAGGGCGGCGATGACGCGGTTCATCTCGTCGAAGATGGCGCGGCGTTCCTCCCGCGCCATTCCCGGCAGCGAGGGGTCCCACAGCACGCGGCCGTGCACGCAGTCCATCACGTAGAACATGGTGCCGATCACGCTCTCGTCCGTGCACAGGACGTGAGGCTTCGCCACGGGCACGTCGCTGCCGTGAAGCGCCTTGAGCACCCGGTACTCGCGGTCCACTGCATGCGCGGAGGGCAGAAGCTTGCCCGGCGGCTTGCGGCGCAGGACATACTGCCTGCCGCCGGCCGAGAGCATGAAGGTGGGGTTCGATTGCCCGCCCTTGAACTGCGCCACGGTGAGCGGACCGGCGAATCCCGGCATCTGCACGGCGAGATAGCGCTCCAGCGCATCCACGTCGAAGCGGTGCTTTTCCTGCACCGGCATGGTTCCTACGAAATCTTCTCTCATGATGTGTCGGTCAGCCCTGAGCGGACCGAGGATACACCGGCTGGCGGGCCGTCGCGAAGCACAGGGAGCCGTCCCGGAAGCCGTGCAGCGGTCCCCGCGCGGTAGACTCCGGCCGAGGAGGAAATACCATGAAAGAGTTTCGGGACAAGGTGGCGGTCGTCACCGGCGGCGGCAGCGGATTGGGCCTCGCGATGGCGCGGCGCTTCGGCCGCGCGGGCATGAAGCTGGTGCTGGCAGACGTCCAGCCGGACGCATTGGAAAAGGCGGTGGGCGAATTCGAGGCCGCGGGCGTGCCCGTGCTGGGGGTGAAGTGCGACGTTTCGCGGCAGGACGACGTCGACCGGCTGCGGGACGAGGCGGTCGAGCGCTTCGGCGGCGCGCATGTCCTGTGCAACAACGCGGGCGTGGCTCCCGGCGGCCTCGCCTGGGAGAGCACGCTGGAAGACTGGCAGTGGTGTCTGGGCGTGAACGTGTACGGCGTCATTCACGGACTGCGCAGCTTCGTGCCGCTGATGCTGGCGCAGGACACGGAGGCGCATATCGTGAACACGGCTTCGGTCGCGGGGCTGCTGTCGCCGCCCGGCATGGGCATCTACTGTGTGTCCAAGCATTCCGTCGTCACGCTGACGGAGTGCCTGCACCACGATCTCGCAACGAAGACGTCCAAGGTGAAGGCATCGGTGCTGTGCCCCGCCTATGTGCCGACGGGCATTGCGGATTCCGAGCGCAACCGCCCCGAGGGTCTGCGCAATGCCCCGCGCGAACTCACGGCCGACGACCTCGCCCGCGAACAGGCGCTCAAGCATGCCGTGCAGTCCGGACGCATCTCCGCGGAACAGGTCGCGGACATGGTGTTCGATGCCGTCGAAGCGGAGCGCTTCTACGTGATCACCCATCCCAAGATCAAGGGCGCCATCGAGACGCGCATGCAGGACATCCTGCTGGAGCGGGCTCCCACCGACACCTTCAAGCCGCGCAAGTAGAACCGGTTGTCCGGTCGTCGCGGCGGCGGCCCCGGTGCCGCCGCCGCACTCGTGCCGGGGTGTCAGTCCTCCGGATGGAATCTCCGCCGGGGCGTCTTGCGCGAGCGCCACACGCCCAGCACGGCAAGGCCCGCGAGAACGAACGCGCCTGTCCGCATTTCCGGGATGGGCTGATTGACGACCAGATTGTCGAACTGATGCGCTTCCAGCGCGTTGCCCTGCAGCCACATGACGCGCGACAGGCCGGCGAAGCCGGTCCCGAACGTGAGCACCTGCGGCAGGAGGGCCGGACCGAAGGTGAAGTTCTGGGTGACCTCGCCGCCGCCCGCCAGTTCGCCGACGAACGTCAGGGTCCCGGCCAGCCCCTCGATCATCGGTCCCACGGTGATCGATTGCAGGGAGAACGGGGAAGCGTCCACGGACTGCATCGTGGTGGTCTGACCCTCGAAGGTGTTGAACAGCGCGGTGGAGCCGTTGAAGCCGATGCCTCCGGTGCCCCAGATGCTGAATGCGGCATCCGCGAGCACGGGATCGACGTCGCTGGAGAAACGGAAACCGTCCTCCTGGTATACGGGAATGGCCACGACATCGAGCCCTGCATGCGTCAGCGATTCGAAGTCGATGACCACGGCCGACGCCGTCCCGGCGTACAGCCACGTTGCGGCAGCGAACGCCGCGAATAGGGTGTTTGTTTTCATTGAGGTCTCCTGCGTTGGGGAAGCAGTGATGGGATCGCGCGCCGGTGCCGGGGGCCCGGTGGGCGGATGACGGGAAGACGGCGTGGAGGACGGTGCGCGGGGCGCGCACCGGAAACCGGGCGTGAAAGGGAAACCGGGGATAACCGTGGAAACGGGGCCGGACCGCGCCCCGCGCGTAGACCTGGCACCTGCCGACGAACTCGGCCGCGCCTCTCGCGATTGAATGTGCCCGGATGCCATGCGATCGGCGCACATCGATCAGGCCATCCCGAGATGAGGAGACGCGCAGCGGCGCGCTCTCCGGGGGTTCAGAGAAGGACGGGCAGCCTTCCGAACGCGGAGCCCAGCACCGTCTTCGAATCGACGCCGATCCAGCCGTCGAGCAGGGTGGCGTAGAGCTGCCGGAAATCGAACTGCATGGGCAGGTTTCCCCGGTCCACGAACGTCGCCGGGTCGAGCGAAGGCGGCGATCCGACGAATCCGCGCCGGACCCCCGTCCCGATCAGAATCATCGCCTGGGACGATCCGTGATCCGTACCATCGTTGGCATTGGGCACGACCCGGCGGCCGAACTCGCTCCAGAGCAGGATCATCACGCGGTCGGAAAGGCCGTTCATGTCGAGATCGGCCACGAAGGACTTCAGTGCCGCATCCAGTTCCGCGAGGTTCTTGTGCTGCCGCGGCAACTGGTTGTCGTGCGTGTCGTAGGACCCCTGCTCCATCGTGATCACCCGGATCGAGGGATCCGTGCGCATGAGTTGCGCCGCGAACGAGAGCCCTTTCGCAAAGTTGCCCGCCGGATAGTCGACACCCGGGCGCAGATCGCGCGCGACGTCCACGGTCTCGTAGGCCGTGATGGCCGATTTCGCGTTGCGCAGGAACGCGTCGTAGAACAGATTGGTCTGCGTAGGCGGCTGGGACAGGATGCGTTTCATCGCCTCCTGATGCGCGCCGCCGGAAGGCAGCCAGAACCAGGCCGGGTTCGGCGGCAGTTGCGGCGCGGTGTACTGCCTCGCGACCAGCGCAGGCGGCGTCCCGTAACCGATCGAGGTTCCGGCGAGCACCGGGGAGCTGGCCGCCCCCGCCGTGACCGTATCCAGAGCGCGCCCCAGCCAGCCCGTGTAGGTCGTCCGGCGCGGGTCGGCACTCCAGTAGATCTCCATCGCCTGGAAGTGCGAGTAGTCGAAGCCGGGGTATCCGACACCATGCACGATCGCCACACGGCCGCGGTCCCACAAGGACTTGATCGTGCCCAGCGCCGGATGCAGGGCGATGCGCGAGTCCAGCTTGGGCAGGTTCGCATCGTTGGGAATGGCGAGCCGTCCGCGCGTCAGGGCGTATTGCGGATCCGCATACGGAATCACCGTGTTGAGCGTATCGTTGCCGCCGGTGAGATGGATGGTGATCAGCGTCTTTCCCGTGCCCGCTGCCTGTGCATCCCGCAGGATTCCCATCCCCGGGACCAGCCCTAGCGCCCCCGCCCCGACTCCTGCCTGGAGCAGGCGCCGCCGATTCATGTTCATGGACATCGTCGATTTCCTTCAGCTGACCTGGTACTCGGGACTGACCGCGAGCAGAAACGCCACGGCACGCGCCTTGTTCGCAAGGGCCGAAGCAGCGATGGGCGCAGCGCCCAGATAGTTGGCGATGTTCGAACGGGTGTCCGCCGTCAGACGAGGAACCCCCAGACGGTTCGCGACCGTCGTGATCAGCGTGTCGGCAGAAACCGGTGCCGTGATTCCGGTCAGCAGAAGCGAAATCGAATCTTCCGTCGCCCAGTTGTTCAGGAGAGTGCTGGCGAGCTGGGTGCGCGCGATCAGCATGCTGGCACCGGTCAGACGCAGCCCCGTCGCATAGCCCGCGGGGTTGGGTGGATCGAAGGGATCCTGGCCCATCAGCGTGCAGGACGACACGATGTTGCGCATTCGGGTCGTGTCCACCGGTACCCGCAGGCGCTGTACCAGTCCGAATGCGAACTCCAGCGGAGTCTTGAAGATGAACCCGCGATTGACCGGGTTCCAGAACGACGGCAGCTTGAACAGCGTGCGCATCACGGTCTTGATGTCGCCCCCCGAACGCGTCCAGGACGCGGCGAGCATGCTGACGTCGACCAGGTTGATCCGCTCGCTCACGAACGCGCGATAGAGCTTGGTGGAGAGCCGGCGGGCCGTCTCGGGGCGCTGTGCGAGGATCCGCATGATGTCCTCGCCGCCCAGGTTGCCTGTCTGCCCGAGGAACGTCTTGGAGCCGGAATCGAAGTTCGCCGCGTTGAAGTTGACCGTCAGATTCGCGGTCTTCACTTCCCAGCCGGTGAGCGCCCGCGCGGCTTCCTTGATGTCGTCCTCGGTGTAAGGGCCAGGTCCTGTCGTGTAGAGCTCCTGGACCTCGCGGGCGAAGTTCTCGTTCGGCTGGCGCTTGGAGCTGAACGAACCGTTCAGATAAGTCAGCATCCCCCCGTCCTTGAACATTGCCGAGAGGAACTGCGGAAAGCTTCCGCTCGCATGCTGGCGCCAGGTCTTCATCTGCCGGTGGAACAGCAGATTGCCCACGCCCGTGAGCGGAGTGGTGAAATGCCCGTGCCAGAACCAGAGCAGCTTCGCCTCCAGAGGCCGGCGTGTCGTCAGCATCTGGTACAGCAGCGAAATCGTGACTCCGTCCCATTGCCCGGTCAGATCCGGCAGACCGAACGGGTTGTCGTTGTCCCATACCGGGTCGGCCGTGGCCTGATAGTCCACGAAGAATTCGATCGCGCCGTTCTGCCCCAGCGCGTACACGCGCTCCACATCATCCAGCGATCCTCCAAAACCTGCCCTGCGCAACAGATGCGCCGCGTCCTCGCGTGACCATGCCATCCCACTTCTCCCCCGACTGCTTCCGGACGCGACAACGCGGCCCGCCGGATTTCCGGATCCCATGCGGTCCTGCGACAGGCCGCCCTCGGGGAAGATCTCTTTGCAATACCGTGACCACCTCCGCGGATGATTGGCGATTCAACAGCTTGCACGGCTGAAATCCTGCCGGAGGGTCCAGACCTCAGCCGCTTCAGTCGCCGCCGGGCGACGAACGAGGCGAACGTATCGCGCCCGCTCTCAGTGGACGAGCGTTGTCATTGCCCGACACCCCTCGCGCCGGGACAACGTTCAGACGAGGAATCGAACGACAGCCGCGGCAATCGGGATGCCGCATCGTCGGTCCATGACGGACGGTGGGAAGGTTTTGGACGACAAACGCGTACAAGTGCGTACGCGCGGCGAAGAGCTGGAGACCCCGCGGACGCGCGGCGGAGTACATTCCACCGGGAATTTCTACCGCATGGGTGCGGCGGCCGGGAAAAGCCGTCCGCGTCAGGGAACCGCCTTGAGTTCCGCGCGCGATCGGGAGTCGTCCGGCACGCTGGCGGTGGTGGACAACGGAGCGCCGGCGGAGGCGCCGGCCGCACCATCGGCGCACCACTGTTCGAGACTCATGCGGCCGGTCACGGCGGGTGCGGCCTGCCAGGGGCGGTCGTGAAGGCCCAGCCGGTGCGCCTCGCGGGACAACCCCTCCGACTGAAACACGAACTCCTCGAACACCGTTTCCAGCTTGATGTTCCGCGGGTCCTGACAGAGCACCCACCCGCCTTCGCCGCCGCGCACGGCCCAGCCGCGCGTGGCCATGCGCACCAGCAGCACCTCGGTGTCCTCCCAGGTCATCCGGGCCGCACGTGACAGTTCGACCAGCGTGGAAACGCCACCGGATGCGTGCCGGTCTCGCAGATGACGAAGAATCGCGAGGGCTTCGAGATAGTTTCCCCAGGCACGCGATACCGGGCCCAGGCGCCCGTACGCAGTTGCGGCAGCGCGGCGGTGATGACGGCGCCCGTGAGCACGATGAGCCAGGACAGGAAGACCCAGGACAGGAAGACCGGGAATCCGGCGAACGCCCCGTAGATGAGCTTGTAGTTGCCGAAGGTGGCGACCACCGCCGTGAAGAGGGCCTTCATCGCCTCGAATCCGGCCCCGCCGACGAGAGCGCCGGCCATGGCATCGGACCATGACACCCGCCGGTTGGGCACCGTGCGGTAGAGGAAAAGCAGCGCGACGAAGGTGAGCATCACCGACAGGATCTTGAGGATCGTTCGCCTGGAGCCGCGCTCGTCGATCATGCCCAGCGAGGCCGAAATCAGCCAGAAGGCAAAGTACACGGCCGCCGCCACCAGCAGCGGCCCGACGGTCAGCAGCGCCCAGTACACGAGCATTCGCCGCATGATCGGAGGCGAGCGGTGCACCCGCCAGATTCGATTGAAGGCGCGGTCGATCGTGGACATCATCATGATGGCCGTGACCGCAAGCAGCGCGACGCCGATGGCGGTCAGCCGCGTGGCATTCTCGGCAAACTGCTGCGTGTAGCCGCTGATCAGCTTGCTGGCCGCGCCGGGCAGGAAATTGGAAACGATGAAGGCGTTGAGCGTGCTCGCGAGCTTGGTGGAGACCGGGAGCACCGCGAACATGGTGATCACGATGGTGACGAGCGGCACGAGCGCGAACAGCGTGGTGAAGGTCAGGCTGCCGGCCACCTGTGCGAGCGCGTCCTCGCGGAACCGGCGGACAACGAAGCGGGCGATGCTCTTGAGATCGGTGAGATGGAGGTTCATGCGCCGCCGGAGTCGAGAGGGCACTCCTATAATAGCGATGAAGGATCGAAGCGGCGTGCGTATTGCGGATTCCTGCGGCATTCCGCCCCACCTCCGCCCGGCTCGGCAGGCCAGGTGCGCCGCGAGGCCTGCGCGATCCGGCCCTGCCGGGATGCACCGGATACCTGATGAACGAAATACTCGTCCTCTACTACAGCACCACCGGAGCAGTGCAAGAGATGGCCCGATGGGTGGCCCGCGGCATCGAGCGGGTTCCTCCGGCCGCGGCCCGCGTCCGTACCGTTCCCAGAATCTCGGCCGTCTGCGAAGCCGTGGAACCGGCCATCCCCGACAGCGGTGCACCGTATGCCACGGCCCGCGATCTGGAGGAGTGCATCGGCATCGCCGTGGGCAGCCCCACCCGGTTCGGCAACATGGCGGCCCCGATGAAGTACTTCTGGGATTCCACCGGCACGCTCTGGGCGCAGGGAGCCCTGGCCGGAAAGGCGGCAGCCGTGTTCACCTCCACGACAAGCCTGCACGGGGGGCAGGAGACGACGCTGATGTCCATGACCCTGCCCCTGCTCCATCACGGCATGGTGATCGTCGGCGTGCCCTACACCGAGCCTGACCTCGCGAGCACCTCGAGCGGCGGCAGCCCCTACGGCGCCACGCATTGGGCCGGGCCGGGCAACGACAGGCCCCTGACCGAAGAAGAGCGGCGGCTCTGCGTGGCGCTGGGACAGCGGCTCGCCAGGACCGCCTTGAAGCTCGCCGCATGAGTGCCGACACGCCGCGCCGCGCGCGCCAGCTCTTTCGCAGGATCCGGGCGGGCGTCCTCAGCACGCACTCGAAACGCTTTCCCGGCTATCCGGCCGGTTCGGCGGTGCCGTTCGCCTTGGACGTGTCGGGTTCACCCATCCTGCTCATCAGCGATCTGGCGGCCCACACGCAGAACATCGCCGAAGACAGCCGGGTCAGCCTCAACGTCCATGGTGACGATGTCGTGACCGGCCCGCGGCTCACCGTGCTGGGAGACGCCTCGCGCATCGCGCCGGACGACCGCGGGGCTGCGCGCTACCGCGCGTTCTTTCCCGAGTCGGAGCAGTATGCGGGGTTCGGCGACTTCCACTTCCATCGCATCGACATCGTGGCGGTGCACTGGATCGGCGGGTTCGGCGACATCCGCTGGCTGGACGGCCACCAGTTCCTCCTGCCGGAAATGCCGCTCGACGCGCGCGAGCGCGACATCGTCGAACACATGAATGCCGACCACGCGCAGGCCCTTGCCGACTATTGCCGGCATGGCTACGGCGTGACGCCGCAAAGCGTGCAAATGGCCGGCATCGACGCCGACGGTTTCGATGTGCTGGCGGACGGAACCCTGCTGCGTTTCGAGTTTCCGGAAGTCGTGCCCGACGCCGATGCGGCCAGACGCGTGCTCGTGCAAATGGCCCAGCAAAGCCGGATCCGATGATCCGGTTCGCCTACGTTCTCACCTGTTCCTCGCTGATCGCGCTCACGCTGCTCTGCGTGGCCTGGGAGTCGTTCCTGGCGCCATTGCGTCCCGGCGGCAGCCTCCTGATGCTGAAGTCGTTGCCGCTGCTGGCGCCGCTGTTCGGCATCCTGCGGGAGCGCCTCTACAGCTACCGCTGGTCCAGCTTTCTTGCGCTGGCGTACTTCACCGAAGGCGTCGTGCGTGCCTGGTCCGACCGCGGCCTTTCGCAACGATTGGCCATCACCGAAGTCGTGCTGTCGCTGATGTTCTTCGCCGGTTGCCTGCTCTACGTACGCAGCCGGCTGCGTCGGGCGGCGCCATCCGCGTGAAGGTGGGCGCCTATCGGGGGCGCTTTGCCCCCACGCCGTCGGGGCCGCTGCATTTCGGATCGATCGTGGCCGCCACAGGCAGCTACGCCGACGCCCTCGCTCATGGCGGGGAATGGCATCTCAGGATCGACGATCTCGACCCGCCCCGGGTGGCCGCGGGCGCCGAAGCGGCGATCCTCGCCTGTCTCGAGGCGCTGGGATTCCAGTGGACCGGCCCGATCGTGCGGCAGAGCGAGCGCCGCGATGCCTACGAGCATGCGCTCGCCCGGCTCGAGGAAACCGGCGGGATCTACCCGTGCACATGTTCCCGCGCCGAGATTGCCCGTGCAGGTTTGCCGGGGATCGAGGGGCCGCGGTACCCGGGCACCTGCCGCGCCGGCCCGAGCCATCCGGACCGTGCTCCGGCCCTCCGTGTCCGGGTGCCGGAAGCGCCGATCGTCTTCGAGGACGCGTTGCAGGGGACCGTGCGGCAAGACCTCGCGATGGCCACCGGCGACTTCGTGGTCCGCCGGGCCGACGGCGTCTACGCCTACCATCTCGCGTGCGTCGTGGATGACCTCCACTCCGGATTCGACACGGTCGTGCGCGGAGCGGATCTCCTGGATTCGACCCCCCGGCAGTTGTGGCTCTACCAGTTGCTGAACGAGACGCCGCCCGCCTACCTGCACCTGCCCGTGGCGCTGGATGCGGGAGGACAGAAGCTGTCGAAGCAGACGCTCGCCGATCCCGTCGACAGCGGGAGGCCATCGAGCGTGGTCGCTTCCGCCCTGACTTTCCTGGGGCACCCGCCACCCGTCGAGCTTGCCGGGTCCGCCCCCTCGCAGCTGTGGCAATGGGCCCGGCAGCACTGGCGGCGCGAACGCATTCCCAAACGGGTTGCCTTACCTCTGCCTCCCGGCCGCGTTCGCGCGTGACCGGGTCAGTGCTCCGGACCGCTTCAGACCTTCGCCACCACGCCGTCAATTCTCTCCATGTCGAATCGAACCCTGTCCCTGGACGACAGTCTCCACCGGTACCTTCTCGATGCTTCGCTGCGAGAGACGCCGCTGCAGCGGGATCTCCGGGAGGAAACGGCCCGCCTGCCCGAAGCGGGCATGCAGATCAGTCCCGAGCAGGGCCAGTTCATGCAGCTCCTGGTTCGTACGTTGGGCGCCCGGCGCTGCCTCGAGATCGGCACCTTCACCGGCTATTCGGCGCTCGCAGTCGCGCTGGCACTGCCCGAGGACGGAGCGATCACCGCCTGCGACGTGAGCGAGACCTGGACCGCGGTGGCATGGAAATACTGGAACGCCGCCGGTGTGGGCCACAAGATCTTCCTGCGCCTGGCTCCGGCTCTGCAGACCCTGGATGCGCTGCTCGCGGCCCGGCAGCAGGACACCTACGATTTCGCGTTCATCGACGCGGACAAGGAAGGCTATCTGGACTACTACGAACGGTGCCTGCAACTGGTCCGGGCCGGCGGTCTCATCCTCGTGGACAACACGCTCTGGTACGGGAAACCGGCCGACCCCGCCGTGCAGGACGCCGATACCCAGGCGATCCGGGCCTTCAATGCCCACGTCCGCGACGATGCCCGCGTCGACCTGTCCCTGCTGCCCATGGGGGATGGGTTGACGGTGATCAGGAAGAGACCCTAGACCCTGGGCCCTGGGCCCTAGACCCTGGGCACCGGACCCGAATTCCTGGACCCTGGCCGGTGGGCAACGCGAGCGGAGCGCAGGGTCCGCACCTCTTTTTGTCGCATCGCACAAAAAACTTCGCTTCAACCCTTGACACTTGCATTTCCGTGCATATACTTCGTTTTGTGCAATGCAGCATAACTGCGTGGGCCCAGCCCAGTTGCATGGAAACATCACTCCACTTTCCGAAGGAGCAACTGTCATGTCGTTTACGACTCCCGATTTCACGGGTCCGGCCAAGGCCCAGTTCGACGCTGCTGTCCGTGCGGCTTCCATCACCTCCGACGGCGTTGCCCGTCTGCTCGACCTGAACACCAAGACCGCCCGCGCGGCCTTCGACGAGTTCACCGGCGCCTTCCAGGCCGTGGCCTCCGCCAAGGACCCCGCCGATCTGCGCACGCTGGCATCCAAGGCGTTCAAGCCCGATTTCGAGACGACCCAGGCCTATGCCCGTACCGTCTACGAGCAGGTTTCCGCCACTCAGTCCGAACTGGCCTCGCTGGTCGAGACCCAGGTCACCGAGTTCAACAAGCAGATGGTCGTGGCGCTGGACGGCCTGCTCAAGTCGGCCCCCGCCGGTTCCGAGGCCTTCGTGTCCGCCTTCAAGTCCGCCATCACCACGGCGAACCAGGCTTACGAAAGCTCGCTGCACGCATTCAAGGATGTCGGTTCGACCATCAACGCCACCGTGGCGTCGGTCCAGCCCGTGAGCACGAAGCGCAAGGCCGCCTGATCCAGGCGCCCTGGGGGCGGGTTCCGGTCGACGATCGGATTCCGCCTGAAACACAACAGCCCTTGCCGGTCACCGGCAAGGGCTGTTGTGCTTTGTACTGCCCTGAATGAGAGCCGCCGTCAGCTCTTGACGGCCGCGACCGTCGAAGTGGACGGCTGGGGGCTGACAGGCGCGTCGGCCTCCGGAACGGCAGTCGCGGGCGGGACCGCCACTTTCTGACCTGCCGCCTGCACCCGGTTTCCGCCGAGACGCTTGGCGTGATAGAGAACTTCGTCCGCCGCCTTGAGCAGCTCGTCGAACTTGAGCATGGCCGGGCCGCGCTCGGCGACACCGATGGAAACCGACAGCGGATAGCGCAGCGTGCCCAGCACCATGGGCGAGCCGCACACGGCCTGGCGCAGACGGTCCGCCAGACGCAGCGACGGCGCCAGCGGCGTGTCGGGCGATATCACCAGGAACTCCTCGCCACCCAGCCGGCAGATCACGTCCTCCGATCGGGCGGCCTTGCGCAGCGCAAGCGCCACCTGCCGCAGGACCTGGTCGCCCATTTCGTGTCCGTAGACGTCGTTGACGGCCTTGAACCGGTCGATGTCGATCATCATGGCGGTGAAGGTCCGCTGGTTGCGCGACGATGCCGCCCATTCCTGTTCCAGCCGTTCCATCGCGTAGCGCCGGTTCGGCAGGCCGGTCAGCGGGTCCGTCAGCGCAGCCTGTCGCAGGCGGCGGTTCGCGACCGCCAGTTCGGTCGCGAACCGGCGAAGACTCTGGCTATCCCGTTCGGCCTCCTGCTGCAGCCGGATCACGCGCAATCCCGCGCGCAATCGCGCCGTGAGCACACGTGAAGACACGGGCTTGGTCACGAAGTCGTCCACGCCGGCTTCGAACGCCTGGACCAGGCTGTCCTCCTCCTCGAGCGCCGTGAGGAGCAGGAAGTAGATCTGCTTGCCTTCCTCCGTGTCCCGCAGCGCGCGGCACAGGGCCAGGCCATCCATCTCCGGCATCATCCAGTCGCAGATGATCATCTGCGGCTGCTCCTTCATCGCGACCCGCAGCGCCTCGCGGGCCATCGCGGGCCACGCACACCCTGTGGCCCTGCTGCGACAGCAGGCGTGACACGAGCGTCAGCATCGCCGGATCGTCGTCCGCCACGAGAATCCGCAGCGAATCTTCCGGACGCACGCCCCCGTGCAGCGGAATCACCTGAGCGGTCGCCGGCTTGGCGCCATCCTTCGAAGCAGGGGCCGCAGCGCCCGCGGTGGCGGCAGGGGGAGCTTCGCTCGCCGCCTGGACCAGTGCCGAGAACGGGGGCACCTCGCCGGTCTTGACCTCCAGGACCCGTCCCCACTCCTTCCACTCGCTCACGACCTGATCGCTCAGCAGCCCCAGGGCATCGGCGTCCAGTCCGATCCGGGCGCCGTCGAAGATGAGATCCGGCAGCATCGCCTTGCGGCGCTGGTCGTCGGCGGCGCAGAAACTGCCGATCTTGGTGGCAAGGTTGAGCAGGTAGCACAGCGTCGACTCACGCGAGCCTTCGGGGTACTGGCCCGAAGGCGGATCCTCGTGATAGGTGACCGCATTCACGAAGATGCGCGGCAGCATCCACTCCTCCAGCAGGGCTGCCGTCATTTCGATGTGGTCGGTCTGCAGATGTTCGCGCTCCCGCTTGAGCGCGGCTTCGAGGTTCGCCGGCATGTCCGCGACAAGCTGGCCGTACCCATCCGGATAGAGGGTGGCCAGGGCAAGCGAGCCGATCTTGGCGAGCAGGCCGCACGTGAACGCCTCGTCGGGCGGGGCAGTGCGCGTCCGCAGGCACAACGCGTTCGCCGCGATGGCACTCGCCAGGGAACGCGACCAATACCCATGGTAGTCGAAGGCATTGCAGGAGCCCGTCTTGTGCTGCCCCATGATGGAGAAGCCGAGCGAGAGCTGCCGCACCGTGTTCACGCCCAGCAGCCGGATCGCGTCCACCACGGCGGCCACCGGGCGGCGCGGCCCGGCCATGGCCGAGTTCGCGAACTTGATGAGCCGCCCCGAGAGCGCGGGATCCGCCTGGACGATCCGGGCGATCTCGGCGAGCGAGACGTCTTCCTTCCGGCACAGCTCCATGATCCGCAATGCCACACCCGAAGGCGACGGGAGTTTTCCCGTGGTCTTCAGTTCGTCGAAACTCTGTTTGTCCATCTCCCGTCGTCTCTGCCTTGGCCCGTCGTAATGCAGGCGTCCACATCGTTCAGGGAGGATCCCCGTCTGAATCAGGCTTAACGGTCCGGCAGGGGAGCATCTTTAGTCGTCGGGACCGACGGGCAAACGGGCAAGACCGCATGCGGCACGGGGAATTCCGGTGGAATTGCCAGACCCGGGCGCTCGCATCGCAGGCGATCGAGCGCCGTGCGCGCCTCGGCCATCCTGCCGCTTTCCCACAACTGCCGGATGCCTTCCAGCGCGGACGCATCGGAAACCCTGCGTTCTGGACTGCCGGAAAAACCGGAGACCTGCCGCTCTCCACTGCGCAGGTTGGACAACGATCCTTGCTTCGCCAGGGCGCCGGATTCGACGGCCCCTCGAACGGTACCGGCCCCGGTGGTGCGGGTGGGCGGAGCGGCGGGAGTCTCCGTTCCTGGCGGTCGGGAGACCTCGGCCGATGCGACAGGCGCAGCCGGTGGAGGCGGCAGGGTGGGGGGAGGCGGTGCGGCCGAAGCAACCGGCGCAGGCGCCCGTTCTCGCTCCGGGCTGTCTGCCTTCGCCGCATCGGCGGCATGGTCCCTCTCCGCGGCTTCGTCTGCGCGCAAGGCTTCCTGCGCCGACGACCGGTCCGGCGCCGGCGCTGGTGCCGAAGCCGAGGACGCCGGCGGACCCTCGTATCGATCCGTTTGCCGGGCCGAACGCGCCTCCTCCACCTTTCTTTCCGGTGCCTTCGGCGAAACGGCGGCCGCAGGAGAGGATTCCCGCATCCGCACCGCGGGTTCCGCCCGTTCGGCTTGCGGCCCGGCAAGCTCCGGCGGCACAGGGACAGCCTGTGGCTGAGCCGTGACGCTGTCGACCTTTTCCGGAACGCCGTGCATCGGAGGTGGTGTGTCGCGCAGCACTCCTTCGTGCCGGCCTTCGTCGTACATCAGCAGCGACAACGACGATGCGACGACGACGACCGCCGCAGCCGCGAGCGGCATGCGCCACCGCTGCACGAAGCTGCGCCTGCGGATCGCGGGACCGGCATTCACCGCGCGACGTGAAGCGGCGAGGATCGCAGCGTCCAGCGCCTCGGGGGGACCTTCCTCCGCAACCGCCCGGCGATAGGCCGCGCCGATTCCGGAGAGGTCCGGATCGTCCATCGGTTCAGCCATCTCCACGCTCCCGCAACACGCTGCGCAGACGGTTCAATGCGTAGCGCAGCCGGCTCTTCACCGTTTCGCGTCCCACGCCCGTCAGCACCGCAATCTCCTCGAGGGTCAGTTCACCCTCCTCATGCATCAGGAAAGCCTCCCGCTGCGCCGCCGGCAGGGCCTCCACGGCGTCGACGATGCGGGTGGTGTCCTGCTTGCGCTCCAGCATCCTGTCCGGCGGATCGGAATTCCCGGCCTCCAGCGAACCGGCAAGCGCCGCGCCCTCGTCGTCTTCGAGCGAGAAGGCGATCCTGCCGTCCCGCCGCAGCACGTCGATCATCCGGTTGCGCGCGATCTGGTAAAGAAAGGTGGTGAAGCGGGCCTCGACCCGGTAGCGGTCCCGCGCCTGGATGAGATTGACCCACGCGTCCTGGAACACTTCCTCCGCACGGCCGCGATCCGCCGTCATCCGCAGACAGAAGCGATAGAGCCCGCGCTTGTGCCGCTCGTAGAGGACGGCGAATGCGCCCGCGTCGCCCTGCGCGTAGCGAAGCATCAGCGTCTCGTCGTCCGCGTCCTCCGTCATGCGGAAAGTGTAGCGTCAGTCCTTGAACGCAGGGGCAGCGACGATGGGGTCGATGGCGAAAACGAACGAGTGCACGGGCCCTCGCGCCCCGGGGTCATCGAACCGTCTTCGCGGGACAGCGCAACGCGGCCTTCTTCCATTTCGTTCAGCTTCGGGCCGGGAACGCACGTTCGCGGTACCCTCCACAGATCCTCTCCTCCTCCTGCCGCCCGCCATGACGTTTACCCGTACCGATCTCGACCGCCTCTGCACCCTGCTTGCCGACACCGCCCGCGCCGAGATCCTGCCCCGTTTCAACCGTCTCCAGGCCTCCGAGATCCGCACCAAGAGTTCCGCCGTCGATCTGGTCACGGATGCCGACGAAGCGGCCGAACGTGCGATGGCCGATCAGTTGTCGAAGTGGTACCCGTCGGCGGTGATCGTCGGCGAAGAAGCCGCGACGCGCGACCCTTCGATTCTCGACACCCTCGGCGACGCGCCGCTCGCCTTCATCCTCGACCCCGTGGACGGCACGCGGAATTTCGTTGCCGGCTTGCCAGCGTTCGCCGTGATGGCGGCCGTGACGCTGCGGGGCGAGATCGTGGCCGGCGCGATCCACGACCCGGTGGGGAGAAACACGACGTTCGCGGTGAGAGACGAAGGTGCGTGGCAGAGCTTCGAGGGTGGCGAGACGAAGCGGTTGCGCGTGGCCGAACCTGTGGAGGTGTCGCGCATGGAAGGCATCATGGGCGTGGGCTTTCTGGAAGAGCCGCTGCGCACGCAGGTCGCGCGCAACATGGCAAAACTGCGCTCGACCGCCAATCTGCGCTGCGCCGCTCACGAATACCGGCTGGCGGCCTCCGGCGACTGCCATGTGCTCATGTACAACAAGCTGATGCCCTGGGATCACGCCGCCGGCTGGCTCGTTCATCGCGAAGCCGGCGGTTTCTCCGCGCACTACGACGGCACGCCCTACCGGCCCACGCAGAGAACCGGAGGATTGCTCTACGCCCCGGACGAGGCCAGCTGGCGCGCCGTGCGGGAGGCGCTGCTCGGCTGACGGTCCCGTTCTTCCTTCGCGCCCATCGCGTCATTCGCGCGTCCGGCGCTACGCCCTGCTCCGCAGGAAGACCTCCACCTCCTCCCGCGAGGGCGCTCCGTTCCTGCCCCCTGTACGGGTGCACTTGATCGCCGCCGCGGCGCACGCGAACCGCATCGCGTCCGCGACGCTGAGTCGCTCTGCGACGGCCACGGCGTAGGCACCGTGAAAGACGTCGCCGGCCGCCAGCGTGTCGACCGCCCGCACCGGGAAGCCCTTCTGCTCGAACACCCGTGAAGGCTCGCTCGCTTCCACCCAGCGCACCCCGTGTTCACCGAGCGTGACCGCGGCCACTTCGGCACGGCGCGAGACTACGCCCCGCAGCGCATCGTCCATGGGTTCGCCGGACATCGACGCGAGGCCCCGTTCCGAGAAGACGATGTGGCCGGCTTCGGCGGCGAGCGACCGGAGAATTTCTCGCGGCGCGATCTCGCCATCGAGGATGGCGGGAATCCCCGCGGCGCGAGCAGCCCGCAACGCAACGCGCGCGCCCGCCACCCATCGGACATCCGCCAGCAACGCTCCCGCACCCACCAGCGGTGCGGACTCGAGCCAGTCCGCGGGCGCCTGCAGTGCCGTCCCGCGATACCCCACGACGAGGCGTTCGCCGCCGGCATCCACCAGGACCGCGGAGGTGGAGGTGGTCATGCCCTCGAAGGAGCGCAGATTCCCGGTGTCGACGCCTTCTTCCTCCAGCTGCTCGCGGATCCGCCGTGCGGTGGCATCGGCGCCCGTCGGTCCCCAGAACGAGACTCGTGCGCCGAGCCGCGCGGCGGCCACGGACGCGTTCGCCGCCATCCCGCCACCCGACTCCTCGAAACGGTCCGCCACGATCTTGGCGCTGCCGGTCGGCCACGAGTCCACGCCGAAGACCCGATCGAGCGCGCAGTGGCCGACGCAGACGATGGCCGGTCCGGCCTTTCCGCTCATGGCGCCTTCTGCGCCAGAGATGCAAGCGCGCGCGCCGTGAAGTCGTCCGCCGGAAAGAACGATTCGATCGCGAGTTCCTGCAGCAGGATGTCGTGGGGTGTGCCGAACACGCTCACGACGCTGATGAAACTCATCACCCCCGCCGGCGTTCGCAGCTGCAGCGGCAGGACGACGCCCGCCGGATCGTGCGCGGTTCCGCACTCCGGCCCGTCCGGCGGGCGCGGATACGTCGACACTTCGCGCAGCAGCTCGCCCAGTGCATCGTCGCCTGTCTGCTCCCATTGCCGGCGGAGGCGGTCCAGGATGTGGCCCCGCCATTGCGCGAAGTTGACGATCCTCGAGGCCATGGCATCCGGATGCAGACTCACCCGCACGGCGTTGATCGGCGGCTGCAACAGCGAGGGGGCGATTCCTTCCAGCAGAAGCGACACCGCCGGATTGGCGGCGACGACGTCGTAGTTGCGGTCGAACGCGAGCGCCGGATAAGGCATCACGCGCTCCAGCAGCAGCTCGATGGACCGCCGCGCGGCCTGCATCTCCGGCGCGTCGAGGCGCCGTTGACGGAACAAGGGCGCGTAGCCCGCCGCTTCCAGCATGGGATTGCGGTTGCGCAGCGGCACGCTCAGCCGGTCCGTGAGCCGCAGCACCATCTCCCGGCTTGGCGCGGCCCGTCCCGTTTCGAGAAACGAAAGATGCCGCGTGGAGAGTTCCGCGAGTTCCGCGAGTGCCTGCTGGCTGAGACGGCGCCGTTGCCGCCACTCGCGAAGCTGCGCGCCGAAGGTGGGGGTATCCATGGAAGCGGATGCTACCGCCTCGAACGGCGCGGAAGGCTTACCTGCCGGGTAATGGTTTCTGCACCGTCCGGTTCGCAGACTGGGCGCCTCGTCAACCGGAGGACCGCACCATGAACCTGACCCTGCCCCGCACCGCTCTTGCAGCCACGGCCCTGCTGTTCGGAGCCTTGAGCGCCGTCGCCCTGTGGCAGCACGGCTACGTGGCCATCTTCGCCATGCAGTTCCAGAACGCCGCGACCGCCCAGGTCCTCGCGGACCTCGTCATCGCCCTCTCGCTCGTGATGATCTGGCTGTGGCAGGACGCGAGGACCCGCGGACGCAATCCCGGGCCCTGGATCGTGGCCACCGCGCTCCTCGGTTCGTTCGGGCCGCTGGGTTATCTGCTCACGCGGAAATAGTGCGCGAGCCGCCGGCACCGGCGAAACATGCGTGGGACGCGCCACCGGTGCGTCTCCACGGAGACCACCGGCGGCGTTCTACTCTCACAGGCTCTTGCCGAGCACGCGCAGCAGCGACTTGAGCACGCTCTTCTCCGCCGGCATCTGCTGCAACCGCTGCGTCAGGTCCCTGGCCCAGGCCGAGTTCTTCCACTGATCCGAAGCACTCGCCGCTGGCGGCACGGCAACCGCCGGAGGAATCCCTGCGGTCGTGGCAGTCCACGCCGCAGTCCAGTCGACCGAGGCGCCGCCGGCCCCCCCGCTCGCCACGAGCGGCACCACGGCAGGCATGGGCGTCGTCGGCAAGGGCGCGGGCGGCAGCGGCACCTCCACGGTCACGATGCCGTCGGTCGGGTCCGTGCCCGCGCCGGGAACGCTGGCCAGATCGAATCCGCCGTCGTTGACCAAGGCGCGCTGCAGATCCACGAATGCGTTCCCCGCCGGCGCGTCGTCCCTGATCCGGAACTCCAGATGGGCAAGGGCGCCCGCGCCGTCTGTCAGCGGGTTGAGCCGTGCGACGTCGAGCGTGATGACTCCGCCTTTCTGACGGAGCAGGCGATACGGATAGTCTCCGGTCAGCGTGGTGCCGCGATAGTCGAGCCGGGTCGTGTCGAAGACGAGGGTCGCCGTGAACGATTCCAGCCCGTCCGTCTCGTCGATGACGATCGGCACCAGCACCACGTCGCCGCGTTCGCCTGTGGCATCGCCCAGTTGCAGCGAACGGTCCGCACCTTCCGGATCGGCCGGGAGGTAGCCCGCCGGCAGTGACGGAATCTCCGGCCGCACCTGTCCCTGAACGAACTGCAGGAAGCGGTTCACGTCCAGCGAGGTGAGCTGCCCGTTGGCATTCAGATCGCCCACGATGACCGGGTCCACGTTCGGATAGGCGCCGAAGCCGCTGTCCAGTCCCGTCACCACGCGCTGCAGCCGCTGCACGTCCAGCATGCTGTAGCCGCCGTTGCCGCTCGTGTCCATGAAGAAGGCCGTCACGGCCACGGCATCGTCCGCCACGGCGTCGCCCGTGACGATCTCGCCTCCCGCACCTTCGCGCCGGAACCGGACGTCCGCGAGATCGAGCACGGTCGCCTTGCCGTAGTCCGCGCCCGGGGGAACGCTAACCGCCAATCGCAGGATCGCCGTGCTGGCGGCCAGCGGCGACGAGAACTGCACTGCGACTCGCATGCCGCCGCTCGTGACGTCCACGGACAGCATCCCGTCGATTCCCGGAGCGAAGGCGATGGAATCCACCGCAAGCAGTGCAGGATCGTGGCGTACCTCGAAGTCCAGGCGCGTCACGCCGGCGGCGTTGCTCAACGTCAGCGGCAGGACCGTGGATTGCCCCCGGGCCGCGCGCGAAATCGCCCACGCTCAGCACCGGAACATCCTGCGCCTCCACCGTGACCACGGCCGAGGTGTCGTCGCCTGCGATACCGTCACCGTTGCCGTCGAGCGCACCGCCCATCACATCGACGAATCCCCCGTCGCCGCCGCACACGGTCACGGTATAGGTATCCGCGCCGAGCACCGAGCCGCTCTTCACGAATCGCACGGCCCCTTCTCCGGCATCCACGAACAGCGAGCCACGCACCGCGAACCCGCGCGAGTCCGTCACGACGATGTCCGCAGGACCGGCCTCGTTCCCGGCCCCGCTGTAGAGATTCACGCTGCCGCCGTCGATCGGCCGGTCGAAGCGGATGAGGAAGCCCGAGGCTTCCGCGTCCACCGAGGTGACCGAAAGAAGATCCGGCATCACTTCGACCAGCGCCCGTCCCACGTTCGCGGCCCCGTCGTCGTTCACCACGGTCACGCTCACCCATCTCGACAGTGCAGTGGCGGCGCCCATGAAGGCGTGCTCGAACGACATCGAGTCCGACAAGCCGACGGTGAAGACTTCCACGCCGGAACCGTCGCCCCAGTCGATGCGCACCTCGGAGATCGTGTCGTCGCCGGGATCGGCCACCTGGACGTCGAAGCGGGCCACGGCCCCGTGCACCACGCGGGACGGACCGCTCACCGCCACGGTGGGCGCCACTTCCAGCGCGGTCACCTTCAGCGAATCGGTGTAGTGCGTCGGCGTGCCGTCGGCGCGCAACACGTCGAACCGCACGAGCCACTCGCCATCGTCGGGAACGGTGAACAAGGCGTCGCTGCCGTCGGCCTGCGCGACCTCCTGGCCGGCAGCGTCGGACAGGGTCCAGCGGTAGTCGAACTTGTCCGGATCGGACAGTGCATCGGCCAGCACCGCGTGCAACGATATCTCGTCGCCTTCCAGCACCGTGCGATCGGCACCGATGGCCACCAGTTCGGTCGGCGCGATGCCGAAGTCGGTACCGGAGACGATCGTGCCGGGCCCGCCCGCCTCCACCTCCCGCGATGCGCCGGAGGTCGGCGTCCAGCCGGCTGGCAGCTCCTGCACGATCGTGAGGCTTGCCAGCGGACTGGCCGTGAGCCGGTAGTCGCCGTTGGCATCGGTCCACGAGGTGGGTTCGTCCTCGCCGCGCTGACCGTTGCCGTCCACATCGGCGAACAGCCGGACCCCGTCGACCGCCTCCTCGCCCGCCTGACGCACGCCGTCGGCGTTGCGGTCGTGGAAGACGGTCCCGTACACGGCCACGGCACCGGCGGTGTAGTCGAACCACGCTTCGGCGGAGCGTCCGTCCTCGGCATCGGCCGTCACCACGATGCGCGCGGTGCCTCCGGCCGGCTGTCCGGACACTGCAAGATCCGTGGTGCTGAGCGACGGCGTCACCGTCACGGCGTGATCGTCGCTCCGGGCACTGACCGTCACATCGACGCCCGGTGTTCCGGACACCGCGAGCCCGACGAACGTCGTCGTCCCCGGATCGGCCGATCCCGCATTCGCGATGGGTGCGATGGCGGGAGCTGTCGTCTGATCGAGATCCACGGTCACGCCATTGCCGCGCATTGCCTCGGCGTGGATGTCCACGGCGCGGTTGTCCAGCGGATTGCCGGTGAGCGTGATGAAAGAGAGATCCTGCAGTGGCCTGTCCACCTTTACCAGACGAACCGCATCGGCCGCCACGAGACCCGCTGCGGCGTCGGTGATGACCACCTCCAGGGAATCCGAGGTGTCGCCCACGCGGACCGTCGCGATCTCCTGCCACGCCTGGCCGCCGTACGTCTGGCCCGCAGGCGCATCGCGCTGGTCGACAACCACGGACGCGCCGGGCTGCCGCACGTACAGCACGGCCCCGTCGTCCAGCGATTCGACAGCAGCGGTGTAGTTGACCGTTCCACGCGACGCGCTCACCGATACCGCTTGCGCGGTCTCCGGGATCAGCGTCGCGAAGATCTGTCCCGCATCGAGGTGATCGAGCGTGACCGGCCCGTCGCCGTCACCGAAGCGGGCATCGTTCGCCAGGCCCGCCACCTGCAGCGCATAGCGGTAGCCGAGTTCTCCCGCGCCCAGCTGCGGGATGTCGAGCGTCTGCGCCGAGAGGTTCGCGAACAGCAGCAGGTCGAAGCCCTTGAAGTCCTGCCCGAACAGCGCGGTCGCGTCGTCGACGCGGATGACCACGGCCGGCGCCCCTTCCGGCGCGCTGGCAAGGACCTCGGCACTCAACAACGTCGCGGCATCCACCGGCAACAGTCCGAAGACCGCGGCGCCTCCCTGCAGATCCGGCAGGTACGGCGTCTCGACCGCGGCCGCCGAAGGCGCGACAAACGGATTGCCGTCGCGGGAACCGTCCACCAGTTCCTGGCGCGCCTGGACGGTCGAGCCGGCGAACGTGTGGCCGTTGTTCGTGGCGAAGACGAACCGTCCGTCCTGGCCCGCATTGCCGCCCGCGCCGCCCGACGCGTTCACGTCCAGATCGCTCGCTTCGATCAGCGTGCCCTGCAGCTTGACGGTGCCACCCGCCCCGCCGCCGCCGGTGCCACCGGTCGCACCCGCGCCGCCCGCGCCGCCCGTGCCTCCGGTCCCGCCACTGCCGCCATAACCGCCCGCGGTCGCGCCCCATCCGCCGCCGCCGCTGCCGGCGCCTCCTCCGTAGCCGCCTGTCCCGCCGGTTCCGGCCTCGGGCGAGTCCACGCTCCCCGTGCCCGCCGTGCCGTCGCCACCCGACGCATCGAAGGCGGCACCGTTCACCACCAGCCGGCCCAGCGACACGATCTCGATCGCGCCTCCGCCAGCGCCGCCCGCACCGCCTGCGCCACCGTCAGCACCGTCCCCGCCCGTGCCTCCGACTCCGCCCATTCCGCCGGATCCGCCGGTGCCGCCCGTGGTGAAGAAACCTCCCTGCCCACCGGCACCGCCGCCGCCGCCCGAGCCTCCGCTGCCCGAACCGCCGCCTCCACCGCCGGCACCGCCGCCGCCTCCTGCACCACCGCCACCGCCGCCGAGTGCGCCCGTCTCCGCGACGTTCAGTCCGCCACCGCCGGCACCTCCTGCGCCTCCGGATGCGCCGCTGCCACCACCGTTGGATGTGCCCGACAAGCCCCAACCACCGTTGGGAGCACCACCATAGCCGCCGCCGGCCGCCGCACCGGCGCCACCGGCCGCCCCGGAGGACCCGCCGCCTCCCGCGATTCCACCGCCTGCAACATTGCCGACACCGCCTTCGCCCGCCGTGCCCGACGTACCCCCCGAGCCGGCCGTGCCCGCAGCACCTGCGCCGCTCGCCGTGCCGTTGCCGCCGTAATGGCCGGTTCCGTACCAATACCCGCCGCCGCCACCCCCACCGCCGTAGCCCGGCGTCCCGACGGTCATCGCACCGTCGCCGCCGGTTCCCGCCGCTCCTCCGGTTCCACCGTCACCGCCGCCTGCGCCCGCCACGGTTCCGTCGGCTGCGACATCGAACCGTGCGCCCGCATCGATCGCCACGTCGTCGGCGACGATCAGCGACAGCGCGCGCGTTCCCACCACCTTCAACGTGTCGGCCGGAATGTGCAGCGACCCTGCGACGTAGAACCGGGCAACACCGCCTTCCACCGACACGGTGAACGGCGTGCCGTAGAAGGTGTCCGGATCGTCGTCGTCGCCCGAGATCGTCGGAACATCCCCGCTTGTGTCGATCACCACCGCGCGGCCGCCGGTCACCGCGCCCGTCCCGGTCGACGGCAAGGTGCCGGCGAAGAGCGGAAGCCCCTGCACCACCGCGCTTGAATCCGAGCCTTGCACGCGCACCGTCACCGCATCGCTGCGCGAATCCGCCGCGATCCACGTGGTCAGCACGCGGTACTCGCCCGGATCGAGGTCCTCGAAGGTCCAGCGCACCTCGCCGCCTTCCGCGGCCACGTCGGTGTACCGGTAGTCGTCCTCGAAGGCCCCGTCGGCCGGGCGCAGATTGACCTGCCAATCGCCGAACGTGACGAAGCCCGCATCTCCGTCGTCGATGATCCGCTCGCCCAGCAAGGCAGACAGATCGCGGATGCGGTTGCCGTCGAGCCGCACGGTCGCGAGCGCATCCAGATGCGCGAGCGGAGCGACGTCCACGATCGCGTTGTCGCGCGCCGAGAGCACCCGCAGAGCCGTCAGCGGGGCCAGGGAATCGAGCGTCGCGGTGCCGGTGCCATCGATGCTGAGGAATTCCAGGGCCTCGAGTGCCGCGGCATCGAGCGGGTGAGCCAGCGTCATGCCGTCGAGACTCAGCCCGCGAAGCGTGCGCAGGAAAGCCAGCGGCTGGCCGGACTGCGTCGCGCTCACCGCCACGTCGCGCAGATCGATGCTGTTGCGGTCGAGTGCCAGGAATTGCAGGGCAGACATGCCCGTCGGGTGTCCCGCCGTGTCGCCGGACGTGGACCTGCCAGGAAGCAGGACGAGCAGATCCGTGTCTGTCAGGCCGTTGCCCGCAAGATCGAGCGTCACGACGTTCGTGGCGAATTCGAGACCGGCCAGATCGCCGATGCCGAGGAAACCCAGGTCGAGCCGCGTCAGTTCGGCCAGATCGCCCGTGCGGAACTCGCCGCGAACGAGCGGGTTGCCGAGGTAGTCACGCGTCACGGCCACGCCCAGCGCATCCGCGAGGCCCACGCGCAGCGCGTCGTCCGCGATCGAGACCACCGGGTCCGCGTCGCGCGGCACGATGTTGGAGAGATCGCCCGACTCGGCCGTCACCGCCTCGACCGCATCCTCCGCGGCCAGGTCGCGCACTTCCACGTCCTCGGCAATGAAGACATCCGCGCCGCTGTCGCCGAACAGACGGTCGAGACTGCCGTTGCCGGCGATGCGGTCGTCACCGTCGCCGCCTTCGATGCGGTCGCGATCGGAATCGGCGTGCACCGCGCCCATCTTCGGCGCCTGGACCTGCAGCGAGAACGCGGCCGGGCTCGCCGATGACGCATCGGCACGATGGGCACGCAACAGGTAGGTCCCGGACTCCATCGCGCGCATGTCGATGACGGACTTGCCACGCTCGAGGATCGACCCGCCTTCGCTCATGAGGTCGAGAAGCAGCCCGTGATCGCGTGCTTCCATGGCGATGCCCAGTTCGCGCACGGCACCTCCGGCCCCGATGCGCATGTTGGTGAGCTGGGTGGCCGCCGATGCGCCTTCGAGACGCAGCGTGAGCCGCGTTTCGCCGGCGGCGAGCGCCGCGCGAATCGTGCTCGTGAGGTCGAATTCGAGCGCTTCGCCCGCATCGAACGTCGCGGTGAGGGTCTGACGGACCGGCGCCGACAGGTCCGCGGCCGTGGCCACGCCGTCGCCTTCCGCCGCCAGGACGGAGAATGCCAGCGTCGCCGGTTCCGGCAGGGCATTGTCGAGACGCCACGTGCCTTGCACCGTGCCGTCGGTGGTCCAGAGATAGCCGTCCGCACGGAAGGCCAGGCGCTCACCCACCGTCTGGAACTGGTCCGGCGCAACGGCAAAGGTGCCCACGCGGGTGGCGGTCGCCCCGTCGGCAAACCACAGCGAGTTCTGATCGACGAAGTACAGGCGGGATCCCGCCACGGCGGAGCGAACGGGCGTGCCGAAGCTCTGGCCCGTTCCCGTCGCCGTCACCTGCTGGACCGCACCGTTCGAACCGGCCGTCCAGAGTGTCCGGGCGCCGCTCGCCTCGGCCGTGAAGTACGCACGGTCCTGCGTGGCCGCGATGACGTCCGGCGAAGAGCTCACGACCTGCCCTTGCACGTAGACGTCGTAGGGAACGGACTTGTAGCCGATCAGGATCGGAATCCACAGGATGTAGATGTAGATCGGTTCCTGGCGGTAGGCCGTGTAGGTGTACGGATTCGCATCGGTCTGGCCCAGGTTGGCGGCCTCGACCGCGCCGGTGCCGTCCAGTGCCGCCGACCACAGCTCGCGTCCGTGCTGGTGGTACGCGTCGGTCGCACCTGCCGCGCTGTCCTGCGCGGCGAAGTAGACGCGGTCGCCCGCGATGGCGAGATCCGCCGCATTGGAGGCCGCACCGGGAACATTCGACAGTTGCTGGAACGTGCCGTTGCTGCGGTACGCGAAGACCTCGCGGTCCGGCGTTCCACCCGGCTGTGCCGTGAACACCAGGGCGCCGGGCGCCGTCACGAGCGTGTTCGCGCCGGTGAAGGTCTGGCCCGCGACGGCTTCCACGGAGGTGCCGGTCACGCGCGCCAGAGCGCCGTCGAGGATGAAGTACAGCGTGCCGTCGAAGACGGTCCGTTCGGACAGCGTCCGGTTCGCGCTCCCCGCCACTTCGGCGTCGGCTCCGGTCTGCATGTCCATGACGCGCAGCGTCGTCTGTCCCCCGGCCACCACGGTGTGGAACAGCCTGCCGCCCGCGGCTTGCAGGGACGATACGGTACCGGTGCCTTCCACGATCTTCTCGACACTGCCGCCCGCCGCCTTCCACAGCGAATAGCTGCCTGCCTCCTGGACCGCGAACACGAGCGTGCCGTCGACGGCGGCCAGCGCCGTGATGGCGGCGGAGTGCGCGAGGTCCGTCAACCGGTGCGTGCCGCCCCGCGTGCCGTCGCTCACCCACAGTTCGACGCCGTTCAGCCCGTCGTCGGCGGTGAAGTAGATCGCGTCGCCCACGACCGTCACGCGGTCGAGGCTGTTCAGAGTGACGGGCGCCGCCGGGTTGACGGCCACGTCCAGTCGCAGCGTCGCCCGCGCGAGCTGCTGCGGATCGAGGACCCAATCGGCGTAGGCACCGAGATCGAACTCGAGCACGGTGTCGACGCTCGCCGTCGCGTTGATGGAATAGGTGCGGGCCAGATTCGTCAGGATCGGCGTGAAGCGGTCACCGGCGTCGAGGGAAGTCCCGATCGTCGACGCGTCCGCCACGAGCGCCACCGGGTCACCGCCGTAGTTGAACGGCACCACGCCCGTGTTCGAGACGGACACGCCGCCGTCCTTCCAGCCGAACCACGAATCCGGACCGACGGCATCGCTGCCCGACACGACATCGAAGTCGAAGTGCTGCGCGCCCCCGGTACCGATGAGCCGCGTGCGGCCGATTCCGGTCACCTCGTAGGAGCCGTCGTCCGCGAGACGCAGGATGACCGGCGTGATGCTGCGGCCGCTCGCCACCGTATACATGTCCCAACCGGTGATCCGGCCCGTGACATCGAAGCGCTCGGCCGCATACAGACCGCCGTTCTGCGTATCCAGGACGGAGGCGACCACGGCGGCGTTGCCTGCCGTCACCTTGGGAAGCTTGGGCGCCAGCAACGCATCGTCCGTGTTGCCCGGCGTGACCCGGACCATGCTTCCCGGCTCGCCGTCGCCCAGCGTGGTGAAGCGATACCACTGTTCGGTCTCGCCGGCCGCGAGCGAGAAATCGTCGCTGCCGTCGCCATTCAGGTCCAGGCCGGAGAAGATCTCGGGCCGGCCGGTGCCCGTGTCCGTCAGGAAATCGCCCAGCGGGCTGTTGACGAGATCCAGGATGTCTTCGGCGGGGGGCAGTGCCGCCTCGATCGAAGCGCCTGCCACGAATTGCACGCGCCCGGTCCGGTTCGCGACAGCGCCGCCGCTGCGGTCCGCACCTGCCGCACCGATGAAGAGATCGTCCAGTCCGTCGGCGTTGGCATCGAGCGCGGGTGTGGAACTCAGCACCCCCGACTGGTCGGAGGCGAACTGGCCGCGCATGCGCCAGCCGGCATCGGCGAACTGCAGCGCCCCCGTCGCGCCGGACACGTCGAAGAAGACGGCCGTCTCGCCGCGCAGATCCTGCTCGAAGATCAGCGCGGAGTCCTTGTCGCCCAGGATCCGCGAGGTCTCGCCCACGGCGAGATCCGTCCTGCCGACGCCGTCGAAATCGCCGGCGGTCACCGTGACCGCTCCGCCCACCGACACGACCGACGGATCGCCCGCGCCTTCGAGCCGGCTCACGGCAAAGGCGGCGTCGACGCCCGAATGCAGTCCATAGAAGACATCGTCGCCGCGGAAGACGAGCACGCTGCCTTCGCGGTTGAGATCCGCGGCCCCGGCCTTCACGGCTTCCTTCGTGCGTCCGATCGCGAAATCGTCGTACCCGTCGCCATCGACGTCACCGAGGGCGGCGAGCGTACTGCCGAGGAAGGGATCCTGGACGATGGCGTCCGCCTGATCCAGGAAGAGGGCGACCACCGTTCCCGACGCAGTCGGCCGGCCGTAGAAGAGATACACGCGGCCTACCGATTCGCCGGTGCCGGTGAAGGTGAGGAACCCGGAATTGCTCACCAGCACGTCGTCCAGGCCGTCCCCGTTCACGTCGCCCGCCACGATCGCGGAGAACGAGGGCGCCGCCGATGTGGCGGCACCCTGGCGGCCAAGGGCGGCGGCCAGGATACCGTCGGTCGTCGACGTCCGATCGTTCCGGACCATCAGCATCTGCGACGGTATGCCGGCCATCAATCGCTCTCCGGACAGCACCCGCGACATCGTGCCGGCAGCGGAGAGGTTGGTGGCGCTGGAAGTGGTCAACAGGACATCCGCGTGTCCGTCGGCGTTCCAGTCGAGCAAGGACACGGTCGCGTCACCCGTACCCTGCAAGGCAGTGCCGAGCGTCAGCGTGCGGGCGCGTGATGTCCCCACCGAAGTCACCCAATCGGCGGTCAATTCCCGCGGCAGTCCGAGACCGCCGTGGATCAACGTCAGCGTGCGCGTGTTGTCGGCATGGCGGTCGCTCACGAACACCAGATCGTCCACGCCGTCGCCATTCACGTCGCCGCCGCCGGAAGCGAGGCGGCCGAGCGCCCCGTCGACGATGAGGTCCGCCTCCAGCGAGATGTCGCCCATGCCCTGCGGAGACACCGGACCGAACACGATGTAACCGCGGTCCGTGCCGCCGACGAAGTAGTCCTCGCGGCCATCGCCGCTCACGTCGCCGATCGCGTAGGTCTCGGATAGCCGTTCCCCGGCGCTGCTTCCCTGGAACCCCGTGGCCTGGCTCGCGTCCGCGGCCTGGCCGGCAGAGATCGTCTGCCCTTCCGGATCGTTCGACACGACGCGAGTCGACAACGGTGTCGCAAGCTCGAAGCGGAAGCGTTCCACCGGTTGCGCCGGACCGGCACCGACGAGCACGTTTTCCGGTGTCGTTTCCAGCGGCAAACCCGCGTAAAGACGCAACGCATCGGGAGACGCAACAGCGAGGATCGAACGTGCAACGCCGCCGTGCGCCACGGTGCCCAGCGTTCCCACCCGTGCGGTCGCGGGCGGGAGCGCGCCGGCCGGCGCGTATTGGGCGATTGCCGGCTCCAGCACGATGTCCGGTGCCGCGACGCCGTTGCGGCCGGCGAGATTCGCGACCAGCGCGGTACGGTCGGTGTCGCCCAGGTACACGCGCACGACCGTGTGTTCCACATCGGCGCCGTCCAGGCCGTTGCTGCGTTCCAGCACGGTTCCGGCGAGGTCGTCGATGCCGTCGCCATTCACGTCGCCCGCGGCGGTGAACGCACCGGAGGACAGGACCGCAGCCTTGCCCGATGCGATCAGCGTGTCGATCGCACGTGTCCCCTGCAGCCCGGCCGAGAAGATCACGTAGCTCCCGCCCGTGCCCATCAGCAGCAGGTCCTCGTGCAGATCGCCGTCGAGGTCGCCGGCGCGCGCCACCTGCAGTCCCGCGAACGGATGATCGAGCGTCCCGGTGACCACCGCGGACAGAAGTCCGGAATCCTGTCCCGGAATGCTGCCTCCGCTACGCACGGACAGCGTGTCGCCGGCGAGGGTGACGAAGTCCTCGCGCGCGTCGCCGAGGGCGTCGCCCACACCCGTCGTCTGCGTGCCTGCGACAGCCTGCGCGAACGCGGCCGGCACCGACGCATCGATCCAGGCTTCGCGCGGACGGCCGTGGAGGACCGTCGCAGAGGTCGAATTGGCGAAGACGAGGTCGTCGTAGACCTGCAGCGTCGTGTCGTTCGGTCCTGCCGTCGTGCGTACCCAGCGGTCCTGGGCAATGGCCTGTCCCGTGCTGCCGCCATCGGGATTCCACTGCAGCGAAACACCGACGTCTCCCTCGGAAACCGTGTCGAGGACGATGTCGCGATAGCCGCGGTCGAGATCGACGGTGAAGCTCTGACCGCCGCCCTGCATTGCCACCGCGGCGACGACGTCGCCGTCGATCCGCAGCCGGCTGCTCCCCGCCCCCGTGACGAAGAAGGTGACCGGGCCGTCGTGATCCACGAACAACGTGCCGGACGTGCGGACCGTGAAGTCGCGGTCGAGATCGCCGAGCTGCAGCCGGTCGGCACCCGTGACCAGTTCGGTGGACTGCGTGAGATCCTTGTCGATGACCGCCACGCTACGCTGCGGCACCACGTTCGGATCCGCAGGTTCGCTGCTGCCCTCGGCCGGGATGCCGCCCAGCCACCCGTCGTTGCCACCGGTGCTCGAATCCGCGGCAACGAATCCGGCGCCTTCGGCGAAACGCCACCAGCCCTGCAGACCCGCTGCCTCCGCGTCGAATCCCTGCTCCCGATGCGCCGCAATCTCGGCCCCGGTGAGCGCGGCCGACCACGCCGCCACCTCGTCGATCTGCCCGATCAGCCCGGTCACGTCCGGCGCGGCGCTTCCCGTTCCGCCCACGATCAGGGATTGCGGTTCCGGCACGGCGAAACCCTGTCCCGGAGAATTCTGCGTCACGAGATCCAGCGCGACGCCGTCCACGTAGATCGCAAGCGTGTTGGTCGTCCGGTCCATGACCAGGGCCAGGTCGAACCACCGGCCGGCTGTGACCGCGCCCGCCGCACTCTGTGCGCCGTCGAAGGAACCGTCGGGACGGGAACTGCCGGCCGTCAAGCGGCCTTCGAGGTCGACCCAGAGGCTGAACGTCCGGCCTTCCGCCACGTCCACGCGCTCCAGCAGCGCCATGCGCTGCACCGCATCGCCGCCGAAGTCGAACTTGCCGTCGCCGCCCACCGGAACATCCAGCCGCAGCCGCATCTCGATGGACGCATCTGCGCTCAGGCCGAGCGTGTCGGGGCCGCCGTCCACGCTGCTTGCGGGAATCTCGATGCGGTCGTTGCCGTCGAACACCAGCGCATCGGGCGCGGACTGCGGGTAGATCGTCACGTCCAGTCCCTGGCCGATGACGGGCGTCACATCGCCGGCGGCACCGACGGCGAAATCGCCGGCGAAGTACCGCTGGCTGTCGTTGCTCTCGGGTGCGAGCGTGAAGTTGCTCCACGAGCCCCGGCCGAACAGCAGATAGAGCCCGTCCGACGTTGCCGTGCCCAGCACCGACACGGCGAGGTCGCCGATGCCGTCGCCGTCCACGTCGCCGGCTGCGAAGATGCGCGAACCCGATGTGCCTGCGGTGGTGACGAGCGGCGCCGGCAACACGATGCTGAAGCGCGTGTCGACCCAGGATCCATTGCTCTCCTGCAAGGCCGGCGCGTTGCCCAGCGCGATCGTGACGGCGTGCACGCGCTGTCCTGTCGCCGGATCCAGCACGTTCTGGCGGGAAGCGACGACGCTGTCCTGCGAACCGTCTCCGTCGATGTCGCCCACCGGAATGACCACCGGTGCTCCCCCCAGCGTTGCCGAGGCGATCGACTCGTCCGACACCGAAGACGGCAAGTCGAGTGTCGCTCCCACGTCGAGCGAGAACTCGATGCGGTACCGCCCGGTGCCGAAGTCCGAGACCATGGCAGCCCCCGACAGCGGCTCGCCGAACGTGAAGCTCGCGTTGTTCTCCGACGCGGGCGTCGACTGGTTGGCCAGCGTGCCGTGGTTGCCGTTGGCAGAGAGGTCCAGCACCTGGTCGCCCGCCATCCCCGGCACGGCATCGGCGCTGTCCTCGAATCGCCAGTAGCCCTGCAATCCGGCTTCGGCCCCGGAGAGCACGCGCTCATGGTTCTCGCGAATCTCCGCTGCCGTCCGTGCCGTGTTCCAGACGCGCACTTCATCGATGGCGCCGGCGAAGTTCTGGCCGTAGGGGGTCGACTGCCTCCCGCCGATCCGGAAATCGTCCAGATCCCCGCTCACATCGCCAATCGTGCCGGTGCCCTGTTGCGTGTGCGCCAGTTCCCCGTTCCTGTAGGTCCGCACGGTGCCGTTGTCGTACACGACCGCCACGTGCGTCCACTCGCCCGCCCTGGCAACGACGCCCGTGTCGTACCACTGCCAGCCGAGCGACGAGTTCGCGAACGCCCACCGGATGGAACCGTCGGGGAACCGCGCGATCTCGTACTCTCCCTCGCGATTGACGATGATGCCGCCGTCCGTGGCGGAACTGCCGGTTCCCGTGGGCTTGATCCACGCTTCCAGCGTGACCTGGGTGGTCATCTCCAGGGATGCCCTGGTGCCGACCGTCACGTAGTCCGCGACCTGGTGATTGGACGGATTGTGAACACCGTCCAGCACGATGCCCCGGCTGGCAAAGTTGGGCGTGGCCTGGACCTCGCTGATCACATGCAGGAGATAGTGTTCCGGCACGCCGGAGAAGTTGTCCCGCGGCACCAGCGTCACGCCGCTCTCGGACGGGTCGGTGTCCTCCGCCGCGAAGAGCTCGAAAGCCAGGTGTTGTCCGGTCTCGACCAGCGCATCGCCGACCTGCACCACGCCGGCCACGTCGATCATGCTTCCATCCAGCCACGCCCTGCGCAGGTCCTCCGACGTGCGCAGCGCATCCGGCGTGTCGATCACGTACCAGTCGCTGCTGTCGCCCGGGTGGAACGTGAGGCCCTCGACGAGCGTGCCCGCGCGCACCTGCGGCAGCCACGTCGCGAAGCCGGCCTCGTCGTTGCCGTCGGCCACGCCGTTGCGCGTGACCATCTCGAATGCATCCGGTGCCAGCACCGTGTTCCCTGCCAGCAGATCGTCGGCCGGGCCGCCCGTGATGGCGTCGTCCCCGCCTCCCCCCATGATCACGTCCGCGCCATCGCCGCCGTCGATGGTGTCGTCCTGCGCCCCGCCGAACAGGCGGTCGTTGCCATCACCTCCGCGGATCTCCAGGCCGCCGATGAGCGCACGCTGTTCGTAGTCGCCCGGATCGATGCCCCATTGCGACGCCGTATTGGGAAAGACGTAGCCCGAGTCGGCCCGCACCTGGTCGTCGCCGGCCTGCGTGTCGATCACCGTCCGCTCCACCGACCGGGCCTGATAGAACTGGTAGTCCTGCGCGTAGATGGGCGCGCCCGTCATGCGGGACTGGAAGCCCAGATGCGTCACCGCCGCGTCGGCCGCATCGGCCGCCAGCGTGAGCGCGGCCGGCGAGGAAAGCCGCAGCCAGCCGTCGACGATCTCCACATCCACGGCCGGCAGCGCGGTCCCGAAACCCGCGTCGCTCAAGGCGCGGGCGAGGTCCGATGCCAGGTCGGCCGCATTGCGGTTGGTGTCGTCGCGGGCGACCGTGACGGAAACCAGAGCGGACGTTCCGGCAGCGAGCCGGAAATGCGCGTCAGCGGGCAGGATCCACGGCTGAGCCATCGAAGCCTCGAGCGCCCGTCCCGACAGCACCGTCCGGTCCACCACGAACCCCTGGTTCGCGATGTCCCACTGGGCGGCGGTGAACTCGTAACGCTGCAGGAAACGGTTCCAGCGCACCGACACCCAGTCGGGCACGGACTGACCCAGACGATCGACGTCGCCCCCGAGGAACAGCGCCTGGTCGTCGCCTGCGCCGCCATCGAAGCGGTCGGCAAACGTCGGCACGTACGTCTGGTCGCTGCCCCGAAGCAGAGGCAGGCTGTCGGGGACGATCTGGAAGACGTCGTCGCCTTCGCCGCCGAAGAGCAGATCCTCCGCCTGACGGTCCAGCCCGCCGGTCAGCACATCGTTGCCGGTGCCGCCGAAGATCCAGTCTTCGCCCATGCCGCCGGAGAGCACGTCGCGGCCCGCGCCGCCGACGATGACGTCGCGCCGCACGAGATCGCTCCTCGCGGCGAGGTCCACGACCGCCTTGGCCGTGCCGAGGTCGAAAACCAGGTCGGAGAGCGTCGGGACGGCGGCAGCCGAGCGCACGCGCACGAGGTACTGCGTGCCGGCCTGCAGACCGGCGAGGGAGACGCCTTCGCCACCGGAGGCGGAAAGATCCAGCACCGCCGTTGCCGGTTCGCGCACGCTGGTCTGCACCGTCGCGCCGGTGGCGTCCGTGGAGGTCTCCACGCGCAACGTGTCCACCTGCGGCCGGAGGGTGTAGCCGAAGCCTCCGGTCGGCGAGCCGACGCGCAGCCAGTAGCGGCCGGCAGCGCGGCCCTGCAGATCGAGGCTGATGGAACCGCCGCCCTCGGCCCGGGCGATCTCCGCACCGTTGCCATCGACGAGCGTCAACGTCGCGTGCGCGCTCTGTGCGCTCGTCTCCACTGCAATCGCATCCCCTGCCAGACCGTCGCGGTCGAGCACGAACTCGAACCAGTCGACATCGGACCCGTCGTGCAGGGTCAGCCCCGTCACGGCGGCCAGCGCCTGCAAGGCGCCGAGCGGCGTGGCGCGTTCCTTCGCATCGTTGCTCGATGCGCCCGCGTCCGGCGCATCGGGCCCGGCGGGGAGCGCACTTCCGCTCGCGGCCGGCGTCCCGTCCGCATTGAAGACGTCCAGCTCGATGCCGTCGGCGTCGGAAGCGCTCTCCACGCGCAACGAGCCGCTCGCCGGTGCGTCCAGACTGAACGCGAACCAGTCGACGTCGGCCGGGTTGTCCAGCGTGAGCCCTTCCAGGCGTACGGACGCGGCGATGCCGTCCGGTCCCAGCGCATCGGGCCGGGAATCGGCGATGTCCGCGACGAGATCCCGGGCTGTGGCCTGCGTGTCGTTGCGCGTGCCGTACTCCGCGCGGTCCACGAGAATGGCGTTGCCCGACAGCAGCGTGACGCGGTCGTCCCCGCTTCCCGCATCGATCCAGACCGTCTTCTGCGTGGTCGGTCCGACCGTCACCGTGTCGTTGCCGGCCCCGGCGTCGATCAGGATCACGTCGAAATCGCCCTCGCCCGGCAGCAGCCCGCCGGCGAGCGCCTGCGATTGGTCGGCCGCCCCTTGACCTTGCCCGTCCCGCGCCTGCAGAGCCTCGAGCGCCACGATCGTGTCCTCGGCGTCCCAGACCGGCTTGCCCGTGGAATCGAGCGCATTGAAGTCCAGGCGCACCTGGGCCGCAAAGCTCACGTTGCCGTTGTTGTCGGTGAGCCGCGTGACCAGGTGGTGGTCGGCCAGCAGGCCGGGCTCGGTCACGAAGTCCACCGTGATGACGTCGTCGGCGCCGGTGGCGGAGACGTACCAGACCTTGCCCGTCTCGCGCGCGTACTGCTTCCACGCCGCGTCGTCCTCGCCGTCGAGCCCGCCCCCCATGGATTCGAACGTCTCGCCGCTCGCCCGGTACAACGTGTCGCCGCCGCCGTTGCCGTCGAGGAACGCCACGCCCGTGCCGCCGTAGAGGTGGTCGGCGTGTTCTCCGCCGAGCATGCGATCGAGGCCGGTGTCCTCCAGCGCGAACGGAGCCGTGTCGAGCGTTCCGTCACCGTCGTAGTCGCGGGCGACGTCCAGAACGCCGTCCGCGTTCGCATCGCCATCGTCGTCGTGCAGCCCGCCGGCGCGGTCCACGAAAGCGCCGAACTGGCGACCGGCCGCCGGATCGACCGACCACGCGTACAGCAGGTTGCTGCCCTGGCCACCCAGCAGGTCGTCGTCTCCCTGGCCGCCGTAGAGGGTATCCACGTCCTGGGCGTCACCGCTGCCCGTGTCGCCCCACAGCCGGTCGTCGCCGTCCATGCCGTAGATGACGTCCGACCCGCGACCGCCGTCGATGCGATCGCGTCCGCCCGTGCCTCGGATCACGTCGTTGCCCTGGCCGCCGTCGATCACCGCCACGAAGTCGTCGCTGCGGGCCGTGAGCAGCGCCACGTCCAGCGGCACGACGTCGCCCGAACGCTGGGTCACGAACCCGATGTCGTCGCTGCCGCCCAGGCCCGCGATGCGGAACTGCTCGACATAGGGAACGAACCGCGTGGTTCCGTCCGCCTGGACCTCGTTGCGTCCCCAGGGCGCAAGGAACACGGTGCCGTTGAGGTCGACGTGCAACTGCCCGTCCAGCGTCTGGCCGATGCGGATCGTGTCTGCGTTCTGGGTGCCTTCGATGAGGAGGATGTCGGTCGCGTTGTCGTCGAGGGTGACCGCTCCGGGAGCGTCGGCACGGTGACCGTCGAGCGTGTCGCCGAGTTCGGTGTACAGAGGGTTCGTGTCGAGCACGAGCATGTCGATCCACGAGCCGCCGTACAGCTCGTCGCGGCCGTCCTGACCTTCCAGCCAGTCGGTATCCGCGCCGCCGTAGAGCACGTCGCGTCCGCCGCCACCCAGCAACTGATCCTCGCCGGCACCGCCGACCAGCAGATCGTCGCCGCCCACCATGTCGGCCAGCAGGTTCGTCGCGTACGCCGGGCCGGCCAGCGCATCGCCGCTCACCCAGTCGTTGCCGCCATCGCCGATCAGCGTGTCCTGCCGCAGGTTGCCGTAGAGCCAGTCGCCGTCGGCACCGCCGTGCAGTTCGTCGCCGCGCAGCGTGACCTCCACGGCCGCGATGGCCCGCGCCTGAGCCACGATCTGCGCATCCAGATCCGCTGGATCGAACGCCGGCAGGACCGTTTCCGAATGGGCGTAGAGGGAGTCCATGCCGGCCCCGCCCCAGAGTCGCTGTCCGGCCTGACTGCCTTCCGCCACGGAGGCATCGCCGCCTTCGCCCGGGTCTCCGACGCGCCCGGCCTGTCCGAACAGGCGGTCCGAGCCGTCGTCTCCGTAGAGCTGGTCGATGCCGGTGCCGCCGTTCAGGTTGTCGTCGTGCAGGCCGCCGCGGATCACGTCGTCGCCCGCGTCGCCGAAGACTTCGTCGTTGTCGATGCCGCCGTCGACGTAATCGGAGTCCGCCCCGCCGTGCAGCACGTCCGCCTGGCCACCGCCGAACACGAAATCGATGCCTGCATCGCCGTCGATGCGATCGCGCCCGTCCAGGGCCGCGCCGGCAAAGGACTGTCCCGCGAAGATCGTCGGCACGATCCGCGGCGCCGTGAATCCCGTCGGGTACTGCGCCTCCGCTTCCGCGAACCCGGGAGGAAGCATGAAATGGGTGGAGTCGAGCAGATCGAACGCCGACCGCACCGCGCCTTCCGCACCGCCCCACAGCACGTCGCTGCCGTCGCCGCCGCTCAGGGTGTCGTCACCGTCGTCGCCCGTCACGACATCGTTGCCGCTCGCGCCGTACAAGGTGTCGTTGCCGTCGCCGCCGGAGATCCCGTCGTTGCTGCCGCCGCCGTCGATGATGTCGTCGCCCGCGTCGCCGAACAGGCGGTCCGGATCGGCTTCGCCCAGGATGCGGTCGTCTCCCGCATCACCGTGGATCGTGTCCACGCCCGCGCCGCCACGCAGCAGATCGTTGCCGCCCTCGCCGCGGATGAGGTCGTTGCCTGCGGCGCCGTCGATCTCGTCCCCACCTTCGCCGCCGAAGATCGTGTCGTCGTGCGCACCGCCGTCGATCCAGTCCGCACCCTCGCCACCGGAAAGCACATCGAAACCGTCTTCACCGCGGATCGTGTCGTTGCCGATGCCGCCGTCGATCTCGTCGTCGCCGCGCCCGCCCCAGATGCGGTCGTTCCCGCCCTGACCGTGGACGATGTCGTTGCCGCTGCTGGAACCGCGGCTGGTCTGGTCGATTCCGGTCGGAGCCAGAAAGCTCCCCGCGGTCGCGAGCCGCAGCACGGCACCGTCCGCGAAGATGAGGTCGTCCCCGCCCTGGGCCCACTGCGAGCCTGCCGTCCAGTACTCGCCTGCGATACGGTCGGCGCCGCCACCGCCGATGATGAGGTCGGCTCCCTCGCCGCCTTCCAGCAGATCGGTACCGTCCGTGATGGCCGCCGCGGCGTTCACCACCAGCCCGTCCTCGTCGAAGCGCAGACGATCTCCGACCACGAGGTCGCTGCCGCCGCCACCGAGAATCGCGTCGGCACCGGCTTCGCCGATCAGCAGATCGCCGGCGCTTCCGCCCACGAGGAGATCGTCGCCTTCGCCCCCCTTCACCTCGCCGCGGGATGCGCCCAGGTAGACCGTGTCCGCGCCGCTGCCGCCCTCGAACTCGACCAGGAGGTTCGTGTCGGCGATGCCCCGCACGTCCAGCATGTCGTCGCCCAGCCCGCCCAGCGCGACGAGGCGGGAGGTCGCGTCGTAGGTCTGGGCCATGGCATGGGTCACCCCCAACGACGGCGCCCAGACACGCCCCTTGCCGGCACCGGCCTGCTCGACGAAGAAGGCCTCGCCGCCGTCGGCAAGATCGCCCTCGAGCCGGTCCCCGGCGTGGGTGCCCATGTTGAGCTGCAGCACCCCGTCGGAAAGTTCCGTCGCGAGCGTCGGGATGCGGGTGAAGGGAACGTCGAAGCTCAGCAGCGGAATCGACGGACCGATGTCGAATTCCTTGGAGATCTTGAAGAAGAAGAGGTTGATGCGAAGGTACGCGAAGATCTGCGCCTCCACGCTGCCGGAGACGTCGAAGATCGCCAGCGGCGCGAGCAGCGGATCGCCGTACTTCGCCTCGTTGAGGAAGTTCGTCGCCAGCTCGTTGACCCGCACCTTGCCGTCACGGTCGGGATCGTGCAGGTTGAAGTCCACGGTGGCGAAGATGCCGCCGCCCACGCCGGCCTGCGCGACGAGCAGATTGATCTCCGCCTGCGCGGACAACCCGCCCGACAAGGTGAGTTCGGCCACGTCGACGCCGTTCTCGTCCAGGTCGTCCAGGAAGAACCCGTCCATGAGCTGCAGCGGATTGCGGAAGCCGCCCGCGGCGAAACGCTTGATGCCCAGCGTGTCGTAACCCAGCGCGAGGTCGATGTCGATGCCGATGCGGCCCTCGATCGACGCGCCCAGCGGCCCGAAGATCGGGAAGTACTGCGAGTAGCGGAACTCGAACTTCAAGGGGCCCGGGTCGATCCGCACCAGGGTTGCCTCCTTGCCCATCATCAGGCCGAAGATCTGGCCCGGGTCCTTCAGGACCGGGAAGGAGATCATGTCGCCGAAGCTCTGCTTGGTGATCTTCTTGGTGAAGTCGGTGGTCGCCTTGGCGTCCGGCTTCTGGGTCTCGAGCTTCGCGATCTCGGCGTCGAAGTCGTACGTCTTGCTGTTCGTGGGCGTGAAATTCTCGCGGAACGTGCTCTTGCCGTTCGTGAGGTCGCCCTGCAGCGAGGGGTCGCTGCCGTCGTACACCTTGAACCCGCCGAACGGAATCACCAGCGAATCCACGTCCGTGGGAATGGAATTGATGAAGGTCAGGATGCCGGAGACGTCCTTCACCAGATCGACGTTGAACTGCTCGGGCGGCACGATCATCCGCGCGATGTCGATGAGGGAGATCGGCTTGCCGGCGAGATCCGAGATCACCGGGATCGGGTCTGCCAGGACATCGATGATCGGCTGCAGGTTGTCGGTGATCTTCTTCACCTCGGCCACGATGGGCGTGACGTAGTCCGAGATGAACGTGCCCAGGTCCAGGCCCACGTCGCGGAACTCGACGAGGTGCAGCCCGCACCGATGGCATCGCCCAGCCCGCCCAGGCTCACGTACTCGTTCTTGTCGCGGTCGCCGATGCTCCAGTCGAGGAAGAAATCGCCCACCACCTTGGGGAACGCGGTGGCGGCATTGGGCACGAACTCGCTGTTAAGCCGCAGCTGCATGGCGAGATCCACCTTGGCCTCGGCCGCCACGCCTGCGTTCACGCGGATGTCCCCCATGCGCAGGAGCCCGACGCGCTCGTCCTCGCCGCTCGTGGTCGTCAGGTTGGCGACGATGCTCGCGCCCAGGCCGGTGCCCCCCTTGTCGTTTGCTTCGAACTGCAGGAAGCCCAGCGTCCCGGTGATGCCTGCGCCGGGAAGCTTCACGTCGACCTCCAGCGCGAGCTCGTCGTCGTCGGACAGGTCGAGGTAGAAGCCTTGTCCCCCGCCGATGCCGAAGCCGAAGTCCACGGACCACCCGATGTCCACCTTCACTTCACCACGCGTCTCCAATCCGAGGCCGGGGAGGCCCAGATCGAAGTCAATGCCGGTGCCCACGTCCACGAGCTGGCCGCCCAGGCGCAGGTTCCACTGCATGAAGATGTCCTTCGCCGCGACACCCGCCTGGTCGACGTTCGTGGTGAGCCCCACGTCCTCCACCGTGACGGTGCCGTCCTCGTTGCGGTCCTCCAGGATGCCCAGCGTGGAGTGCAGCAGATTGAAAAGCTGCACCGAGATGTAGTTGGACGTGGGATCGTTCGACGTCTGCACGACGTCGCGCAGTCCGTCGATGAAGCTCTCGCGGAAGTCCTGGATGAACGTCGCCGCGCCGGAGAGCTTGTCACCGATCAAGGGCATCTTCAGGCCCGCGACGTCGCCGTCGAGGAAGTCCTGCACCACGGCCAGGAAGCCGTCGACGCCGTCGATGATCAGCCCCAGGTTGTCCATGGCGCTGAACTGGCTGAAATCGAAGGTGAGGATGTCCGGCGGCACCACGATGAACTGGTCGCCGGACGCTCCGGCGGTACCCTTGACCTCGAGCCCGTCGTCCAGGCTCGCGGTGAGTTTGCCGCCGATCAGGATGTCGCCGCGGTACATGCTCTCGGTGGGGAAGTACACCGGCAGCGTTCCCGTCACGTCGATGTTCATGCCCACGTTCACTGCGGACCCGAGGTCGCCCAGCAGATCCAATAGACCGATGCGCCGCGCCTTGTCGCCCGTGCCGGTCAGCGCGTCGTCCTTGAGAGTGAGCCGAAGCCGCCTTCGATGCCCAGGGACCCGCCGATGATCTTGCCGCCGACGAACGGCCCGCCGTCGGGGTTGCCCAGACCGATGGCGAAGGCGATGTCCTCGGCCTTCGCCTCGATGTGCCCCTGGATGCCGGTGTCGCCGAAGATCACGACTTCGAGCGGATCCGCCATGTTCAGACCGAAGGCGAGCTTCAGGTCCACGTCGCCCTTCGTGTGCAGGTCGGCGCCCCCGGACACGGCGAATCCCTGCGTGGGCAGCTTGAAGCCGATGGGCAGGGATTCCGAGAACGCCGGCTTGAACGCGAGATCGAAGCGCAGGAAGCTCGCGTCGCCGTCCTTGACGAGCGAGAGGCCCAAGAGGTTGCTGTCCTTCGGCAGACCGAAGGCCTCCTTGAGCGCGGTGTCGAGCCCCTGGATGGAATCCGCGGGGTTGTCCGTCGCGCGCTGCACCGCTTTCGCGAACTGATCCGCGTACGACAGCATGTCGTTCACGCTCACGTCGATGAGCGGGATCTTCTGGTCGAGGAAGCCGAACTGCTCGAACTGCTTGAGGAAGTCCCCGAGGCTCGTGAGGCCCGCCAGGATGTCCGCGAGCCCGATCTCGGAGAACTTGCCCAGCTGATCGAAGCCCGCCGTGGTGACGTCCACCGTGGGCAGCTCGCCCTTGAACGGGTCGCCGATGTCGCTCATCGTGACGGTGACGGTAGGCTCGTCCCCGGGGGTGATCAGGCCGAACGACGGATTGGCGTCGACCTTGAAGGTGAGGCTGCCGTTGCCCCCCACCTCCGGCGCATCGATCAGCGTGTCGATGTCGCTCAGGCCTTCGATCAGTTCCTTCAGCGTGATCCTGCCGTCGGCCTTGGAGGTGCCCGGGTCCTGCAGCTCCATGGCGATCTTGCCTTCCAGGTGACCGTCGCCCTGCAGCTTGACGTTGACGAAGCCGAACTTCGCATCGAGCACGGCGCCCTCGTCGGGCGTGTCGATCTCGAAGCCGGCACTCGCATGCGCGTTCTCGATGTAGAGGCGGTCCAGCACGTCCACACCGCCCAGCGGTGCGCTGTCGATGAGGTGGTCGGGCGTCTCCGTGTCGTCGGTGACGTCCGCCCCGAGAATGCCCAGGCGGCTCGCGGCGTCGGAACCGATGGCGTTCTCGATCCGGAACACCGCATCCCCCGTGGCCGTGGTGTCCGTCAGGCGCAGCCGTGAATCGCCATCGGTGAACTCCACCGTCACCGCGCCCGCGGTCTGCGACTCGATGGCGTCGATGACATCCCCCAGCGTCCCGCCATCGCCGATGTCGCCGAAGCTCACTTCGTGGCGGACACCGTTGCGCGTCGTGACGAGGATGTGCGCGGTGCTGGCCGCGATCGTGTCGCCCAGACCCAGTTCGTCGGCCGCGACGCCTTCCGCGTCGATCTCGAGACTCTCCGTCGCGTCGTCGGTCGCCGTGAACGTGAGGCGCCGGCCCTCGGAGCCGACCTTGATCTTGCCCTTGAGGAGGAAATCTTCTCCCGCCATGGCGGCATCGATGCCGGCCTGCACGTCGTCGACGAGGTCGAGGAGCGTCAGGTTGAAATCGGTCTCGCCCTTGGGAACGACCACGACCACCGGCGCGCCGCCGTTCACGTTGTCCATCGACACCCTGAACACCGCGTCGCCGGTGAGACGGCCGCGTTCCACGCCCACGTCCGCTTCCGCCGCAGCGACCAGCCGCGGTTCGAACACCACGCCGCCACCGCGCAGCGACGACAGTTCGGTGGTGCGCGACAACGAGACGTAGCCTTCCTCACCCAGGTAGATGCCGAGCTTGATGCCCAATTCGCCATCAGCGGAGAGGTCCAGATTGCCACTGCCCTTCACGCCTGCGATCTGGCCCAGATTCAGGTCGAAGTCCAGCGGCACGGAGGTCTTGAGGAAGTCCTGCTTCAGCAGCAGGTTCACCACCAGGGACTCGGAAGCGGTGTCGTACGTGACGACGTCCGACCCGAGCACGTCGACGAGCTTCTGGCCGAACTCCTGCGCCGTGCGGAACGTGGGATTGCCGTTGGCGTCCAGCAGCTTGGCCGTGTCGTCGGTCTTGTCGTCCTTGGTGTCGTGGTCGTCGTACAGCAGGGTGTCCTGCACCAGCTCCGCGAGATCCAGGGCGCTCTTGAGCGCCTTGCCGACCAGGGGCAGGTCCGCGGCAAAGGCGCTGGTGTTCTGCATGTCCGCGAGCCAGTTGCCCACCTGGCGCAGCAGGCCCACCAGCGTGCCGGCGTTCATGTTGCCGAACTTGTCCAGGTTGAGCGCCTCGGGCACCTCGACGGACAGCGTGTCGAAATCGGTGACGTCCTTCCAGTCCAGCGCGATGGCGGTGTCCGGGCCGGCCGTGATGCCGATGAAGGGCACCTCCACGGGGAGACGGATGTCGGCCTTGCCGTCCACGTCGACTTCGGCCTGGGCGAGCGACTGTCCCCATTCGTCGAAGCCGATACGGCCGTCGCCGTTGCCGCCCGGAGGCTCCTGCAGCGCGAGCGTGAAGCCGGCGGAGGCGTCGACGGTGCCGTCGACGATGCCGATGGACAGGAAGCCGAAGCGCGCATTGGCATCGATGTCGTCGCCGGTGATGGCAAGCGATGCCTTCGCATTCGCGCTGCGCACGAACAGCCAGCCGTCGGCGTCGTCCTGATTCGCCGTCAGATCATCCAGATCGATACCCAGCCGCACGGCCAGATCGAACTGCGACTGGATGGCGGCATCGCTGCTGAAGGACAGGTCCGCCAGTCCGCTTTCCAGGTCGAAGCCCAGGTCGAAGCGGGACTGATGCGACGCATTGAACGCCGCGCGCAGGTCCCAGGTCAGTTCACGCGCCGTGGTGTCGTAACCCAGACCCAGGGAAGACGGATCCACGCCCGCTCGCGTGGCCACGGCCAGGAGCAGCGCCTGAATCGTGTCGAAGCTCGCAAGGCCGCCGGCATCGGACAGCGGTGCGACGAATGCATCGCGAATGCCGTCCGCGACCGCCACCATCTGGTCGAGCGTGCCCTGCACCAGCGGCACGTCGATGCCGGCGAAGGAATCCGCGAACCCGGTGAGCTGTTGCACGCGGTCGAGAATCGCCTGCGCGTCCACGCGCAGCAGATCGAAGAGCGCCTGCCCGTTGCCGGCCCCCAGAGACGGAGAAACGGCAAGCGGCTGTTCGATGTCGTCCCAGGCAAAGCTCACCTGGGCGGCGCCGAGTTCGAACGCGGCCGCCCCGCCCGGTGCGAAAGCGGAAACCCGCATGTCGCCCGAGATTGAAAGATCCGCAGCGGCCGAGCCGTCCACTCCGAACCCGAGCGTTTCGGCGCGCTGGTCCGCGTCGGTCAGTGCATCGGCCAGTTCCGCTTCGCGCAGGAGTCCATCCCCTGCCGGCTCGTCGAGCGTGAGCGCCAATGCCAGCGCGGGATCGACTGCCAGCACGGCATCGTTCAAGGTCACGCCCACGAAACCGAAACGGCCCTGCGCCTCGCCCGTGCCGGCAAGGTCGCGCACCGTCAGACCTGACACGCCCCCTTCGGTGTCCAGGTAGAACCCACTGGCGTCGACACCGAAGACGAGGTGCAACGCGACCTCCGCATCCAGATCGATGCGGCCGTCGAGATCGATGAGCCCGCCGAGATGCTCGGTGGAAATGCCGATGTCCGCCTCACCCGCCAGGCGCTTGGCGACCGTGACGTCGAACTCCGTTCCGTCGGGCGATGCGGAAACGTGCACGTTGCCGTCGACGGCATCGAGCGCGTCCAGGCGGGTGCGGAGCTGGTCGACGTCGAGCGTGCCGATCTCGTCCAGCCTCAGCGACGATGCGCCCGCCTCGAACAACCTGAGAAAACTGCCCGGATCCGTGGCCGTGACGCCGGCCAGCGCGGAAGGCAGCGACCGTCCGACGAGCCCGAGATCCGCCCAGCCGTCCGTCAGGGTCGAATCCAGCAGCCCGAAGACCTGTTCCAGTCCCGAGGCGATGCGCTCCGTGGTCGTGACGACGCCGTCGTCGTTGCTTCGCCCGCGCGCGACGCGCGCGAACACGAAACGGCCGAAGAGCTCCTTCCCCGCGCACGCCTCCCGCCGAGGCACGCGACCGCGCACGGCGCCACTGGCGTCGTGTCTGCACAAAGCGATTCATCCCCGGCGGAGAGACGCAGCGAGCGCTGCAATTCCCTCCTTTTCAGTTTCGACCTTTGGAGACGGGGCTTCCTTGCGTTTGGTCAAACGAGGGGATGAAGAGAGCTTCGATCACCGAAGCCCTCTCGGCCGCCCATGACGCGAAAAGCGAATCCACGATCATCCCCGGCCGACGGATCCGTGGCGACGCGACGCGCCTTCGACGACGGACCAAGTGCCTGTCTTGCTTGAGAAAGAAGGTCCTGCTGCGAATAGGCAGACGAAATGACGCTTGCTTGAACGTGCGGATGGCCCGCCCGCTCGGCCCAAGTCGGATCGAATCGACCTTGGCTACTTCCAGTGTGGCGGCCAGGTCGTCCGGAAGTACGGCAAGTTCTCGATGCGCTGCATCCAGGCCGACACCTTGGGCCCGGTCATGCCCGCCACGTCCAGTTCGGGCCGCTTCTTCTCCATGCGCCTGGTGAGCGCGACGAGCGGGTACAGCGCGAAGTCGGCGGCCGAGACGCTGTCCCCGGCCAGACAGGCGCCGCGCATACCGCTTTCCCAGCGCTGCAGCTCTTCGGCCAGGCGTGCCCTCGCCTCCGAGATTTCTTCCAGATCCCACTTTTCCTGCGGCGTGAACAGCACCTGATCCACGATCCGCTCCATGGCGATGGCGTAGTACTGATCGATCTCCTGGACCATGCGCCGCACGACGGCGCGGTGCTGGATGCTGCCCGGGAACAGGGACGGCCCGGTCGGGTAGGCCTCGTCCAGGTACTCGACGATGGCCGCCGATTCGTACAGCGCGAAACCATCGTCCGTGATGGCGGGCACCTTGTGCCGGGGATTGATGGCGAGGTATTCCGGCCGGGTGAGGTCCCCTGACGAAAATGACATGACCTTCAGATCGTACGGAAGCCGCTTGTGCTCCAGCGCAAGCCAGACACGCCACCCGTAGGGCGAACCGGAACCATAGTAGAACGTGATCATGTTCGGACCTCCGCTGGGCCTCGCCACGAGGCCGGTCGGGAGATCGTACTACCGCAATGGAGGGGCGGCGGTTTGGGCGCTTGCGACGATCCGGCCGGGCGTTCCAGCGAATTCCGGCTTGCGCGCCGCCGCGGACCCGCTATCCATTTCTCAGGTCGATCTTCGCCGACTCGATGTATCGGCCGAACTCCCTGTCCTTCTTTTGCTTCTCGGGATGGGACAGGTCGTTGAAGGTGGATCTCTTCTTGAGCTTCAGAAAGCCATCGAGGGCTTCGTGGCACCGTCGAGTCAAGAGAAATGCCACCGACGGTCGTGAAATGGATTGCAGTCCTTGTAGGGTGCAACGCTGCTGTACAGCCACCAGCCAGCGACAGGGCGCGTGCGTGCGGCGCATGCGGCCTCGCCGAGATCCCGATCGATCAACAGGTAGTTGCATGACTTCCCGGCGGTCGCCCAGTCGAGTTCCGCACCCTTCTCCTTCCAGGCCTCGGGGTAGATCTTTCGCCAGGCTGGATAGACAAACAAATCCGCACCACAAACGCCTTCGTAGGGAATGTGGATGTCGCCGCCCATCTTTTCTTCCAGCGTATCGCCCGTAAACCATTCTTCCTCTGGCATGTCCTCGAGCCCCGCATGATGCTTGGCAACCCCGTGGATGCCGCCGTCCGGGCCGCAAAGAAAGAACGCGTCTCTCGGCGGCTTGCCAGTCAACTGCACCCGCCTGCCCTGCTCCGCCAGCAGGCCTTCCCAAAGCTTGAAATCACGGAACTGACAGGAGACAGAATGGACGTCCTCTCGCCTCGCCATCGCAAGAATGAAGTCACGCAAGTCGTCGGCGATGTCGGTCTGGTTCATGTCGTTGGAAGAGAAGGAAAAGACCTACGTGGGCAGCTAACGCGCGCTTTCCCATTCGGTTGTCGACGTCTCGGTGTTGCGCCATCGTCACCGCCATCGTGAACAGCGACACCGCAGCGACGATGCCCAGTGCGATCGAGGCTCGCAAGTGGGAAGGGGCCTTCTTCGACAGCCTTTACGTTGAGCATCACCTGACCGACAACGGCGGTCGAAGCACGGCGTTTTCCGTCAGGCGAATGCGCAGGTTAGACAGGTAGTTCATGAAACTTGAGTTTGAAGTCGGTCGCATCAGGCACAGCCCGCTTGATTCCTAATGTCCGCGCCAGGCCGAAGGCGCGAACCGAACTGAGAAGTGCGTCCATATTCGTGTCGGTCATTCGTGCTCCAACGATTACTTGTCTGACGGCGGTCGCGGGGAAGTCGAAAAGGTGAGTCGCATACGGGGCGCCCGGAACTACCTCTACGGCATCTTCGAGAGGCACCAACATGCGCCACTCCCGCTCATAGGCCCAATGGACGCTCTTGACGAAGAACAGGTCGATCCCATCCATTTCAGTCATTTCCCCGCAAGGACGGCTATCCCGATACTGAACGACGGAGGTGCCGCAGTTCGTCAATCTCGGTCTTTCGTCTATCGAAGTATGGATGCCGGGGATCGAATCCCCAGTACGAATCCTGGTGACTAGCCGCGTAGTGAGCCCACATCAGCAGACTGTCCGGAACTTCAGAAAGCGATAAGACCCACACAATTCGTCGAACTTCTTGTGAATCAGTTGTGCTACGTCCTTGGTAATTCCCGAGACAAGCTGCAGCATCTCCGGCTCCTTCGCCGTCGTCAATTGTGCAGCCATACTCTGAAACATTTCGAACGAAAGCATCTCTTTCGTTTGGGACGGCAGCCAATCGTATGCGCGCTTTACCTCAGCAGGCAGGACGTTCTTGATTAGGCTTCTCAGCTCCGACTCTGGTGCGAGTGCGGTGACGCTAGGCCGTCCTTCGAATGGATCGTTGAAGGCACCAAGGGGCGTGAAGCGAATGCGTTGTTGCACAAGGATGGCCACGCGTTCGGGCGATAAATACTTGTATAGAAGACGCGGCAGTGAGTCCATGGATCAGTGCATCGGCGGTGGTCTAACGATCGGCGCTGCGCGCCCAGCCGCCGCATGCGGCCAGTCCGAGCGAGCGCACTGTTGGGCCGATACGATGCTTCAACGTCCGATCTCCTAGATGTCTTCGATCGCGACCAGGCCAAAGTACGCCGTCAGTTGCTCGACGGAGTAGCCAAAGAATGAAAAGCGCGCTTAACGTTCAAGGCCGTGTTCTCGGACGCAACTAAGATAGTAGGCTTCCTTGTGGGCTTGACCGTACAAGCCCTCCACGACTTTGGAAGATTTTCCGCCCATCATTTGCCTGAAAAACTCCGCCGCCTGCTCGTTGACTGCGCCTCACGGCGGCGCCGGATTTGAGCTGGGCGGTACTCCATACCAATAGAAGGCCAGCCCATCCCGACGACAAGTATCACGACGCCAAGAACTACTGCCGACTTACTGTCCACGAGCCCGCCCTTTCTCAGTCTTGCTGATCCGATTCGCACAATTGGTCCTGCCACGCAATGGAGATCTTGCTCTTTACAACAGGACGACGTTTCCCATGCCCAACTACGGCGATCACGCATCGATAACAGGCGGCGAAGCCGGCTGTTACCGGTCGGATGCAGCGGCTAGGTTGGGCGTCGTCAGGCCAGGTGAAAAAGAGCGACACGAGTCCATGTAGAAAGGCATAGTAGACGCGGATTCTCTTGCTCGGTTCTCGTCCTCTAGCTCAGCTAAGGACTTTCTGCCATGAAGTATGTTGCAGCGAACATCGTAGACAAAGCGCCGAAGCTCTGCGACTCGTTCGATCAGTTGATTCACTGTGCAGTTTTGTGGCGTTGAGCTCTTCTCGAAACTCTCTGAGGCGATTGAAGAAGTCGCGGCCGTTCTCATGGCTAATACGAGAGTCAGGACAACTGTCGTCCACGCTCCCGTCACTCCCTCAGCAACTAGCCTTACAAACGCTGCTAGAAAAAGTCTGGACCGGCGTACGTTGGCCGATCAAGCACTCCAACGCGGATTGCTTTTGGGCCCCCGCTCACCATCGAACGCCCTTAATCTCGTTCGATGCGATTGAGCCAGTCGATCTGGTAAAGGCTGTTGTAGATGAAGAACTGATAGACAAAAGGCGTTAGCATCGTTGAACGAGCTTGGGCCCGTCATACTCCGCCACGTGGTTCGCCGCAGCGTTGTCCTCATGCACCCGGCGGAGCATGCGGGCGTAGTCGACAACCACTTGAGGTAGATGCATGTTCTTCTCTCAAACCCAGCGTGCGTCGTACTACGCCCAACGCCGGCCTTCAGCCGATGACGATGGTAGGCGAAGCGCGCCGTCGTCGATCGGTTGGAAGGACTTGTTGGCCGAGATTTCGTTACGCATAAATAGTGGCTACCTGCGTACCTCTTGTTTCAAACACCGCTCGTCGCACGATACCCACTTTTCCAGCCGAAGGCCCTTTGCTTCTCGTGGGAGTCATGGCCTTGGAGTACTCGGCTACGGTGAGCGAGTAGATGCAGAACGAACCATTCGATTGTTCGAACGCGCCAAGCACTCGACGAATCCGTTTGAGCATGAGGTAGCTGACGCCAACGCTCAACGTTCCAGCGCGCGCACACTTGATCACAATTCTCTCCCCGTCAAGCTCAGCTTCGTTGCTCTTCGTCCCGAGCATCCGCGCACCGATCTCGCGTGCTATCAGCGGTGCTGTCGTACGCCCAAACTGGTTGCCAGCAACTCCACTCTGCTTGTTCTGCGGCATCGTCACTCCTGGATCTGCTGTGCCCAACGTTCGAGCTAAGCTGCCCGCGGAGGCGGGCGCTGTACGCTTGCTTCGCGATGATGCACCATGTGCCGCGGACCCGCCTTTACAGTGCCTGCCGTAGCGGGGTCAGCTTGAGCGAGTGGTTAGGCCATACCTGCAGTTGCATCTTGATTGAGCGAGCAAGGCCTCCAGGTCTCCATACAGGCTCTTCTTGCTAGTGATGTTCATCTTCTCAGCAGCGCGAGATGCCAGGCACCAAAATGGACGGTATCACCAGCTTACTAGTTCACCTCGGCGCCATCGGCGCTAAGAACTGTCTCAATCTGAAGACCTCGGTTTCCAGATAGAAGGGAATGAGCCACCTTGCCGATCGAGTCTCGCGTTTAGCAATTGCGGCTCAGCAATCCAAGCAATGTCGTAGGCAAACCTGTCGACAACGGAATCGAATATCTCGTCTTGCCTCTCAAATACGGTGCTCCTCGTTTCCTTGAAGTCCGAGTCCTGGACTGAACAGAACAACGGGGTCGGGTCTTGCAATCCGGCGCTTAACCGACCTATTCGAAGTTCGCGCGGAGCTCTCCTGAGTCGGTGTCCTTCGGGCTCGTACGTGGCTGTCACCGCGAGAAGTGCCGTTATAGTGACCACTGGTGAGCTCGATGCGGAGAGGGCGGGACATGGGCGGATTCTGGTTGAGGGATGTGTTGCTGCAAGACCGGACCCCATCGTGCGCCACGGGGCCCCTCTTCGTGTCCTGAAGACTGAGCCACCTCTCGTTGTGCCTACTCGTTTCGATCCTGGTGTCTCGCGCACCAATGAGAAAAATCAACATTCCCAATATAAATCCCAGCAACAGGTACCCCGAATCGGCCAACCAATCGATCCAAACAAACGCAGCCTGCCACTAGAACCCTGGGTAGGGCCACAAGGCGACCCCCGAACTTGGGGACGCGAAACAGCGCTCAGAAACATCTGCAGTTGAACGTATAGGTTTCGCAACCATCCTCTCTGTGGAAAACCCAGCGCCCGCGCCTGGATAGTCGGGGCTGGGTCTTGAAGTCCAGCACTTAACCGGCCTATCGAAAGTTCGCGCGGGAATTCTCCATAAGTCGGTGTCCTTCGAGCACGTACGCGGCTGTCACGGCGAAATGCCGTTATAGAAACCACTGGCGAGCTCGATGCGAGAGAGCGAGACATGGACGGATGCTGCGTCGGGGCATGTCTAGTGCGAAACCGGACCCCATCCTCGGCGCAGACTCAGTCTGAGCGTACGTGCGTGTACGCAGTGCACGGCGCTCTTTGCTTAGTAGTAGACAGTGCCGTTCCGTCGTTTGAAAAGCTGGTAACTGGGCTGCCATCCTGTACGGTTCGATTTCGCACTCGCATCCACGCAGAAGCATATGTCACCGTTATCCTTGACATGGTACGCCTCTGCCGAAAAGGTCAGCTCGATGCCATCGACGATTCTTGAAAACGAAAGCGTCTCTGCGGGATCAAGAAGCCGGTCATAAGCCATCGATTCGAATTCCTTGCCGACGACCGTCACCTCACGTCTCAAGAACTGGCAGGCCGGGTCCTCACGACACCTTTGCTCCATTGTTCCAGTACCAGTTCGAAAAACGCTCTAGAAGGCGCCTGAGCATTGGTTCTGTCCTCGATGCACGTTACTTCATCAACAACTCTGGCCGTGACTTCCCATACATACCGCCTGCTAAGGAACGTGATTGTCCAGATCAGCAGTACGATGCTGAAGAGTACGAAGAACGGGGTCGGGTCAGGTCCAGATCGGTGATCAAGCGGTGGAATGGGGCTTTTCTACAGCCTCAACGTTTGAAGTAACCGGCGCCGGAGGGTGCAGCGGGGAGGGAACCCCAACTGCGCAGCTGTTGGGACGTCCGGTTGGATGAGTTGTTGGCTGGAGAATTTCTATCGTGCGTGACCATCATCCACAATAACGCTGTATTTCTTGAATTCTGGGAGTGGGTGGTTTTGCCTTTCGTAGCAGGTGACCTTGTAGTTTCGTACCTGCCCTGGCGTAAGGAGCCCGTCTAACTGTTCACTGCACGAGTGGACGAACTGCCCTTTGTCGTCGAAGAACTCTACCCGGACATCTACGTAGCGCCAGGTTGTTGTGCCCTTAGTTTTCCAGTTCCCCAATTACTGCCAAACAGCACTTGTCCTTTGCGACACGATGAGTCTTAACGACAACGTTGGCTTTCTCCGAGAATTCCTTTAGCTCAGGAGAATTGCGATATGTGTCGATCCATTCCCAAGCGAGAATGATCACGAGTAGCCCAATACCGAAACCAAGGCCACTCGTGAAGCCGGCTCGAAATCGCCACGATGAACTAAGGTCTTTCCCATCTACCATCCAATGTGCCCCTGCTTGTGCCGGCTAACGAAAGCATCACAAGCCGGCGAGGGCGGGCGAAGCACGACGTCGCCGGTCAGGCGGCTGCGCAAGAGCTGCATCCTCGTGTGGCCGCCCACCGACCTCTATCCAAGCCAGAGAAATTGCGGCACCCCAGACAGCCGGAGTAACACACCACGCGTCTCAAGTCAACCCTTGATCAGCGGGCAGTACGACTCGTGTTCACCCAAGAAGACCGTCAAGGCCATCGGTATAGCGGCCAGCGTAAGCAAAATCGCCAGCCTGGCGGCGAACCAGCGCCAGAGCGCTTCCCGCCAGCAGCGCCACCAATCCGATCAAAAAGCAAAGCTTCTGAAAAGCGAACCGCAGATCAACCCCACTGTAGTTGACCATTTCCGCGATGGCCAGGTACTCCCGGGGCTTCCTTGACAGGGGCCCCGGCGTCCACTCCGCGTAAAGAGCAGCAGCGTATGTAGCCCAGAAGAGCCCGGATGACTATCGCAAGCTTCCGGACACGTTTGTCGGATACACCGGACACTCTGACGTGAAAGCTCAGAGGCGCGCCGCTCAGCGGCGCATCCGCTGGAGCGCGGGGTTGGGTGACGCTACGACGCAACCAGAGCCACCAGTGCCGATGATGCTCGAAAGGTAGACGACAAGAACGAAAATGAGGGAACCCAGCGACTTCGGACTACGGGCGCCGACTCACCGACCTTCTTGACGGTGACAACGACGGGGTCGTGAAAAACCGAAGGAAGTAGCACATAGGACCGCGAAGCCATGCGTTCCTCCCCTGTGCCCTTGTAGCCAAAGCCAACCAGAATGGGGGTGTCCCTCGGAAATGATGCCAAGACTTCCCGCGCCGGCGGCCAGACGCCGAGACTGCCGACCACGGCTACAACGGGGTAAACGATCACCGTCAGCGGAAGCTGAGCTTGAACAAGCGACCACAAGAAGTTGTCTGGGCGGCCCACTAGACTTGTCTCACCAACTAGAAGTCGACAAGACTTTGACGCATAGCATTCTCGCCCCCTCTGTGACGCGAAACAACGCGTCCACCAGATGTATAAAGTACAGCGGTCCCGCCCATCGACCACATGCATCGGTCAGGACAGCATTTCAACCCACATGCCAGGGCCGCGCCCGTCGTGGACCCCTCGACCGGCGGCCATCACGCCCCGAATCGGCTCAGTCGCAACGGCTCCCGGCCGGATGGGCCGGATGCGGTGGGTTCCAGTGACCCGTGAGGCCCTGTGGCCTGCAAGCCGCAGCAGGCAGGTCCACCTGAAATCGAAGCCCTTCTAACGCATCCCGCCACTGCTGGCAATCCGCTCAACGTTTCC
>JADJPK010000020.1 GCA_016713305.1 Betaproteobacteria bacterium | reverse complement strand
AGCTCTTCCTGTACGGCGACGCCTCGCGCGAGATCGCGGCCTGTTCGATCTGCCACGGCCCCAACGCCGAAGGCCAGTCCATCTTCCCGCGCCTGGCGGGTCAGTACGGTCAATATCTCGCGCGCCAGATCCAGATGCTGCGCAAGCGGCTGCGCGAATCGCCCGTGATGCACGGCATCGTCCGCGACCTGTCGGACGAGGACATCACCGCCGTCGCCACCTACCTGCAGGGCAAGTAACGTCCTCCCTCCCCCTCGGGTCCGATCATCGCCTGGATCAGGGGGGTTCTTCACCGGCGGCGGCCGCTGGACTGTCGCCGGTGACTCGTTCTTCAGCCCCGCCCTTCGCGCCACCTGAACGGACCCGATCCCTTCCGTCCGTGAAGGGCCGGCATGGCTCGCGTGCTGGGCGGCCGCGCAGGCAACCGCGCGGTTTCCGGTTGCGGGGGGAGCGCCACCCGCTGCACCTTCCCGGATCGAGGCGCCCACCGGCGGTGCAATGGGGTGCGCAGGTCCGGACTTCCTGCGAACATCCCGGCTCCCGATCCGATGTCCGATTCTGCCCGTGGGCTGTCATGGCACCGGGCAGTGGCCCCATGAACCCGGAAAAGCTGCAGAAGACCACCTGTCCGCGGGACTGCTACGACCGCTGCGGAATCCTGGCCGTCGTGCGTGACGGACGCGTGGCCGAGATCCGTGGAGATCCGGACAGCCCCGTGAGCCGGGGAATGCTCTGCGCCAAGTGCACGATCGCCTACAACGGCGTCTGGCTGGATCCCGCACAGCGGGTCACGCAACCGCTCCGGCGGACCGGCACCAAGGGCGAAGCACGGTTCGCGGAGATCTCCTGGGACGAGGCCCTGGATCAGGTGGCGAACCGCCTGCAGTCCATCGCCCGCGACCACGGCGCGGACAAGGTGCTGCACGCGCACTACCAGGGGACCTACTCGGCCATCGCGTGCAATTTTCCCTGCCGGTTCTTCCATCGCTATGGCGCCACCGAAGTGGACCCGGGCACCATCTGCGACAAGGCGGGCCACGTGGCGCTGCAGGGAATGCTCGGTACCTCCTTCGAGGGATTCGACGCCCGTTCGCGCGATGGCGCCTCGTGCCTCGTGCTCTGGGGCGTGAACCCTTCGCACGGCGGTCCGCTCACGGACCGTTTCTGGGTGGGCGAATTCCCCGGCACCCGGATCGTGATCGACCCCGTGCGCACGTTCACGGCCACGCAGGCGGATATCCACTTGAGACCGCGTCCGGGAACCGACGCGGCGCTGGCCTACGGACTGCTCCGATTGCTCTCGGATGCCGGCCGGTTCGACCGGACTTCCTCCGGGATCATGTGCAGGGTTGGGACGCGGTGGCCGCGGAGATCGCGCGGACAGAACTGAGCGAGGTGGCCGGCATCACGGGTGTGCCCCGCGCGTCGATGAAGCGCGCCGCCAATGCGATAGGCGCCGGACCGACGCTCTACTGGCTGGGCATCGGCCTGCAGCGCCAGCGGTCGGGAGGCGATACGGTCAGAGCCGCGTCGCTGCTTGCCGTGGCTACCGGCAGCCTCGGGCGACGCGGCAGCGGGCTGCTCTACATGAACGGATACGGCGTGCACGGAATCGACCAGGACGCCTTCCAGCGCTGCGCGACCGTGGCGGAGCCCCCCGTCCGCATTGGCCACATGGGTCTCGCGCAGGCGCTCGAGGATCCGTCCCGCTCCCGCGCCTTCTTCAACTGGAACACCAACGTCGCCGCCTCCGCCCCGCAACAGCGGCGCCTGCACGCCGCGCTGCGGCGGGAGGATCTGTTCACGGTCGTGATCGATCCCTTCCTCACCGATACGGCGCGCTTCGCCGACCTCGTGCTGCCCGCCGCGCACTTCCTGGAGTTCGACGATCTCGTCTTTTCCTACTTCCACGACACCGTGTCGGCGCAGGTGGCGGTCCAGCGGCCCGAAGGTTCCGCCCTGCCCAATCAGGAGATCTTCCGCCGGCTCGCCGCCAGGATGGGGTTCGCGGATCCGGATCTGCACACCTCCGACGACGACATGATGCGTGGTCTGCTGGCCCGCGCAGCGCCGGGGCTGGACTTGGCCGCGCTGCGCGCCGCCGGCACGGTGTTTCCGCGACCGCCGCGCGTCCAGTTCGAATCGCGGCGGTTCCCCACGCCGAGCGGCCGCATCGAGATCGATGCCCCCGCATTCACGCAGGCCGGCCTGGGCCCGGCCCCGGCGTGGCCGTCGGTTCCGGGGCGCGGCCCTGGCGTGCTGCAGTTGCTGTCGCCTTCCGCCTACTGGCTCATGTGCAGTTCCTACGGCAACGATCCGCGCATCCGCGAGTTGCTGGGGGAGGCGTCGGTGGTCCTCCATCCGGACGATGCCGACCATCTGGGGGTACTCCCCGGTGACCGCGTGCGTCTGCATTCGTCGTGCGATTCAGTGGAATTCCTGGCGAAGACCAGCGAGGATGTGCTTCCCGGAACGGCGGTGACGGCGAAGTCCCGCTGGCCACGGTTCGACCGGGAAGGACTCAACGTCAATGCGCTCAACCCGGGCCTTTGCGCGGATCTCGGGGAGGGTACGGCCGTGAACAGTCTTGAAGTTCGCATCGAGGTGATCGAATGAAAGCAGACGCAACCCGCGGGACCTGCATGCCGCGGCTCCCGTGGCGCTCCGTATGGATGGCCGCATTCGCGTGCGCCGGAACGCTCTCCATGGCGAATGCCCGGTCCGAATGCACGGAGGACGACGTGTCGGTCCGCGTCGTGCGCACGCAGTGGGTCGACAGCTGCAGGAACGAACCCTGCCCGGTGCTGGTGGGTCTTGGCGAAATCGAGAACCGGTGCAAGACCGCGGTGGGCATCCGCATCCGTCTGCGGGCGCTGGACGCCTCCGGGAGAAGCCGTCGCCGTCGGCGAGCTGTGGCCCTTCGGCCGGCGGAACGTGCCGCCGGGAAGACACGAAATTTCCTTCGACCGGTGGATCGGCCATGACCCGGAGATCGTGGACTTCCAGGCGATCGTGACCGGCGTGGTGGCCTGGCCGGAGTGATGGCACGGGGCCGTCCCGGCCTTCGCACCCTCCTCATCCCAAGCCGCTGCGTCCCGGGCGCGCATCGGCCGGACCGTCTCGAGCGGCCTCGAAGGCCTGCGGTTCACCGGAGCGGATCGAGAGGGTATCCGCCCCGGTGTCCGTTTCGGCGGATCAATCGTCCGGAGCCATGGGCTCCGGATCGCTGACCGCAGTCGCCTCCCCCTCCATCGAAACGTCCATGCCCACGCCGGACAGCACGCGATCGGTGTCCAGGATGATCACGAACCGTCCTCCCACCTTTCCCATGCCGCGGATGAACTCGGAGCGCATTCCCGCGCCGAAGCTCGGCGCCGGCTCGATCTCGGCCAAGGGAATCTCCAGCACTTCGTCCACCGCATCCACGATCACGCCGATATCCTGGCGCGTGTCGTCGCACTCGACTTCCACGATCACGATGCAGGTCTTGCGCGTGGCGGTCGCAGGCTCGCGGCCGAACCGCGCCGCGAGGTCCAGCACGGGAACGACGGCCCCGCGCAGGTTGATCACGCCGCGGATGCAGGGCGGCATCATCGGCACCGTGGTGAGCCCCGAGAACTCGATGATCTCCTTGATGCGCAGGATGCCGATGGCGAACATCTCGGCACCCAGCACGAACGTCAGGTACTGCTGCGGCTCCGCGGTCTGCGCCATGGCGGCACGTTGCGCGTCCTGTCGGGAGGCGCCCGCGGCGCCTCCTGCTTCAGCGAAGCTCATGGCAGACTCCCTCAGAACTTGGTGAACTTCGACTCGTCCACATCGCTCTTGGCAGCCACGGGGGCCACCGCCCGCAACGCAGGCTTGCCGCCCGCGCCGGACACGGTCTTGTGGGACCTGCCCTGTGACAGGGCCGCCGTCATCGGGGCGCCGTTGCCCACCTGGAAGAACGACACGGTCCGCTGCAGCTGTTCCACGAACCCGTTCATCTCCTCCGCCGTGGCCGCCAGTTCCTCCGAAGCCGCCGCGTTGGTCTGGGTGGTCTTGGAGAGCTGAACCACGGCGCTGTTGATCTGGTTCACGCCGGTGGCCTGTTCCTCCGAAGCGGCCGTGATCTCCTGCACCAGGTCGGAAGTCTTGCGGATGTTCGGCACCATCTGCTCCAGCTGCTTGCCGGCCTTCTCCGCCAGATTCACGCTGCTGCCCGCCACCGAGCCGATTTCCTGGGCGGCCACCTGGCTGCGCTCCGCCAGCTTGCGCACCTCGGCGGCCACCACGGCGAATCCCTTGCCGTGCTCACCGGCGCGCGCGGCCTCGATGGCCGCGTTCAGCGCGAGCAGATTGGTCTGATACGCGATGTCGTCGATGATGCCGATCTTCTCGGCGATGCTCTTCATCGCGGTGACCGTCGCCGTGACCGCTTCACCGCCCTCGGAGGCTTCCGTCGCCGCCTTGGTCGCGATGCCGTCCGTCACCTTTGCGTTCTCGGTATTCTGGGCGATGGACGCCGTCATCTCCTCCAGCGAGGCGCTGGTCTCCTCCACGCTCGCCGCCTGTTCCGAACTGGCCTCCGACAGCGCCTGCGCCGTCGCGTTGACCTGGTTGGAAGACGAGATGAGCGACGCCACGGCGGTGGACACGTCCGTGATGGTCGTCGCGAGCTTCGCCACCGTCGCGTTGCAGGCGTCCTTCAATTGCCCGAACGTCCCGGCATAGTCCGCGGTGATCGTCTCGGTGAGCTGACCGCGCTCCAGCGCGCTCATGACGCGAACGACGTCGTTCAGGCCGGCCTGGGTCACCTCCAGCAGGGAGTTGATGCTCTCGCCGAGCGCCTTGTGGCTGCCCTGCTTGTCGCTCACGTCGATGCGGCCGGTGAAGTCGCCCTGTCCCGCCGCTGCCGCGACCTCGTTGGTCTGCGCGACCACCGCGGCGAGCGCCTGCGCTTCGAGCACCTGCTTCGTCACGTCGGCGGCGTACTTGACCACCTTGAACGGCTTGCCGTTCATGTCGAGGATCGGGTTGTAGGACGCCTGGATCCAGATCTCCTTGCCGCCCTTGCCGATGCGCTTGTACTGTCCCGCGTCGTATTCGCCCCTGCCCAGCTTTTCCCAGAACAGGCGGTACTCCGGGCTCGCCCGGTAGGCGTTCTCGACGAACATGGAGTGGTGCTGGCCCCTGATCTCTTCCAGCCGGTAGCCCAGCGCGTTGAGGAAGTTGTCGTTGGCGCCGATGATCTTGCCGTCGAGCGAGAATTCGATGACCGCCTGGGCCTTGCCGATCGCGGCGATCTGGCCTTCGAAGTCGGCCGCCTGCAGTTTCTGCTGCGTGATGTCGGTGGCGTACTTGACGACCTTGAACGGCTTGCCGTTCACGTCGAGGATGGGGTTGTAGGAGGCCTGGATCCAGACCTCCTTGCCGCCCTTGCCGATGCGCTTGTACTGGCCGGCGTCGTACTCGCCGCGGCCGAGTTTTTCCCAGAACATCCGGTAGTCCGTGCTCGCCCGGTAGGCCGGGTCGACGAACATGGAGTGGTGCTGACCCTTGATCTCGTCGAGGGTGTAGCCCAGCGCGCCCAGGAAGTTGTCGTTGGCGTGGACGACCTTGCCGTCCAGCGAGAACTCGATCACGGCCTGGGCCTTGCCGATGGCCGCGATCTGTCCGCCCAGGTCGGCCGCGATCTGCTGTTCGCGTTCGAAGGCGATGCGATCCTTCTCGTTGCGTTCCAGCAGGCTCGTCTGCATCTTCTGCAGCGAGGACAGGACCTGTCCCGCTTCGTCCCGGCTGGTGATTTCGATGTCGTTGTCGAGCCGGCCTTCGGCCACCGAGTCCGCCACCCTCGCCGCATCCGCCAGCGGCCGGGAGATGGACCGGCTCACCCACCAGGCGAACAACGCGCCGAGCACGATGGCGACAGCGGCCAGGCCCACGATGACCAGCCTCGCGGAGCGGTAGATCTCCCCGCTCTCGGCCACGCCGGCCTCGAGCGCCTTCTTCTCGATCTCGACCAGTCCGCTGATGCCGCCCACGAGCACCTCCAGGGCAGGCCGCGTTTCCGAGTTGTAGAGGCGGGTCGCATCATCACGGCGACCATCCTCGACCAGCTTGACGAGCTTGCCGAAGGACTGCACGTAGGTCCCGCGGGATTCCTTGATCCTCGCCATCGCGGCCTTGGCCTCGGGCAGGACCATGAGCGCGTCGAGCCTGTCCTGCGCGTCCGTCGCCGCCTTCTTGTTCTGTTCGATGGACTCGCGAATGCGCTCGATCTCGCCGCGGTCCGCGGTGGTGAGCAACTGCGCCACTCGCGCGGCGTTCGCACGCGCGGCCGATTCGAGCCGCAGCGCCTGCTCCAGCTTCGCGGCGTCACGCCCCACCAGCATTTCCGTGCTCTCGTCGAGCGTTGCAAGGCGGGAAACGCCCACGCCTCCCACGATCAGCAGCAATGCGAGCACGAGGCCGAAGCCCAGGCCCAGCCGGAGACTCACTTTCATGTTGCGCATGGCGATGTTCCTTCCCTAGTGTGTGGTGTTGCTTCGTGTTCCTGCGTCGCGCCGCACAGGCTGCGCCGTAGCGTTGTTTGCAACCGCGAACCGGAGGTGCAGATCGGGTTCATGCCGCAATCCTGGGCCCCTCATGCTCCGCCTGCCGCGAGTGCACCAGCTGCAGCAGACCCGGCACGTCCAGAATGAGCGCGACTTCCCCCGTGCCGAGGATGGAAGCGCCGCTGATGCCCCGCAGCCGTCCGAACAGGCTGCCGAGCGGCTTGATGACCGTCTGTCCCTCTCCCAGGAGCTTGTCGACGACGATGCCCGCCTTCTGCGCGCCGCACTGCACGACGACCACGCTTTCGCGCGGTCCCGACGGCGCATCGCAGCCGAACACGTCGCGCAACCGCAGGTAGGGCAGCACCTTTCCCCGCAGATTGAGGTAGTCGCCGTTCTCCGAGGCGCGGACCGGGCGTTCGACGCATTCGACCACCGCTTCCAGCGGAAGCACGTACGTCGCCGATCCGATCTGCACCAGGAACCCGTCGATCACCGCGAGCGTGAGCGGCAGTCGGATGCGCACGGTCGTGCCCTGCCCCGCCCGGCTCTCCAGCGCCACGTGCCCCTGCAGGGCTTCGATGTTCTTCTTGACGACATCCATGCCCACGCCCCGGCCGGAGAGGTCCGACACGCGCTCGGCGGTGGAGAAGCCCGGCTCGAAGATGAGATTGAAGATGTCGTCCTCGTGCGGCGTGCGATCCGCCGCGACCAGACCGCGTTCTCTCGCCTTGGCTAGGATGCGTTCGCGGTCGAGCCCTCGCCCGTCGTCGCTCACCTCGATCACGATGCTGCCGGAGTCGTGGTAGGCATTGAGGCGGATGCGCGCACGGCCGGGTTTGCCCGCCCGCTCGCGGGCGTCGGCCGCTTCGATGCCATGGTCGATCGCATTGCGCACGAGGTGCGTGAGCGGATCACCGATCTTTTCCACGACGGTCTTGTCCAGTTCCGTCTCCGCGCCGGCGATCTCGAGCGCGATGTCCTTGTTCAGGGACCGGCTCATGTCCCGCACCACGCGGTGGAAACGGCTGAAGGTCTCGCCGATCTGCACCATGCGCAGCCGCAACGATGCATCGCGAATCTCTTCGGTGAGCAGATTCACGCGCGCCGTCGATTCCAGCAGCGCGGCATCGTGGGTGCGTTGCGCGAGCGCATTACTGCCCGCGCCCGCGATCACCAGTTCGCCCACCAGCGTGATGAGCTGATCGAGCTTGTCTGCCCCGACGCGGATGAACCGGTTCTCGTCGGTCTTCCGCAGCGCGACCTTGCGTTGCCGGTCGAGCGCCGCGTCCACGACTTCCTGCTGCACCACACCTGTTTCCACCAGCAGCGTGCCGAGCCTTGGCGGCACGGTGTTCTTCTGCTGTTCGCTGAGTGCCCCCTCGAGCGTCGCCCGCGACAGAGCCCCGCACGCTACGAGAATCTCCCCGATACGCTGCCGGTTCTCCGGCAATGACTCCATCAGGTCCAGGTATTCCTGGATGTCCGAGTCGGGAGGGACGATGCGGATCGCACAGTCGTCCCGGACGAATTCGAAGACGTCCTCGATGGCCTTGCGATCGGCGCCCGTCTGCAGGCGGATCTCGAAGCCCAGGTAGCACGCCTCGGGATCGAATGCATCCGCCTCCGGCAACGCGTCGGCCACCGTGGCGATTCCCACGACACTGCCCAACGTGCCCAGATAGCGGATGAACGACAAAGGGTCCATGCCGTTGCGCAGGCATTCGCGACCGAACCGCAGCGACAGGTGCCACGGATCGCTCGAACCGGCCGGACGGTCCGCAGCCGGCGCAGCAGCCACGGCCTCGCCCGGGACGGCTTGAACCGCCCCGCCATGGAACCGGGCCAGCCGGGCGAGCAGCGCCTCGCCGGTTTCCTCCCGCGACGCCGCGTCCGCTTCGTCGGCCCCCAGCGCGGACTCGACCAGAGACTGGATGTGGTCGCACGACGGCAACAGCACCTCGAGCAGATCGCCGCTCATGGCCAGATTGCCTTCGCGCACCCGGTCGAGCACGGTCTCGACGGCATGGGTGAAACGGACGATGCCGTCGAAACCGAAAAGTCCCGCCGACCCCTTGATGGTATGCGCCGCGCGGAACAGTCCGTGCACGGCCTCCTGGTCGTCCGGTACCGATTCCAGCTGCAGCAGCGCCGTCTCCATCTGGCACAGCAGGTCCCGGCATTCCTCCGCGAACACGTCGCGGCCTTCGTTCATCATTTCCTGTTCGTTCATCGCCCGCCTCTCCGATGGGTCCGGCCGTTCACAGCAGCGGTGTGGCGTCGGCGGTGCCGGCGCTCCCGAGCGTTGCGCCGAGGTTCATCGCGTCGACGACCTCCCGCACCGGTTCACTCCAGCCCGTGACGAGGAACGTCCCGCCTCCCCGCTGCTGCTCGCCGCGGATCATCAGCAGCACTTGAATTCCGGCACTGTCGATCTCGCCCACGGCCGTGAGATCCACCCGCAGGTCGCCCTGCGACCCCGCGAACGGCTTCACGGCGGGCCATAGCTGTCCCGACTCGTAGATGGTCATCTCGCCCGCCAGGGCGAGAACGCAGGCATCGGCAGTCGATCGGTCTTCCAGTGTGAACATGGCCGTTCCTCGGTCGTATGGCGGTTCAGGGCAACGCCAGCTTGGCGACGGCGTCGAGCATCTGCTGCGGCTGGAAGGGCTTGAGCACCCAGGCTTTCACGCCGGCGGCCTGCCCCTCCTGCTTCTTCGATTCCTGACCTTCGGTGGTCAGCATGATGATCGGCGTGAACTTGTAGTTCGGATGCGCCTTCACCGCCTTCACCAGGCCGATGCCGTCCATGTTGGGCATGTTGAGATCGGTGATGATGAGATGGACTTTCTGCCCGGTGAGCTTGGCCAGCGCATCGCGGCCGTCACTGCCCTCCAGCACGTCGTAGCCCGCCCCCTTGAGGGCGATTCCCACGACCGTGCGCAGGCTCGCCGAGTCGTCCACCACCATGATCGTCTTGGCCATGTCCGCCTCCTCAGAAGAATGTGATGCCGCCGGATTTCGCGGCCTGCGCAGGTGCGCCGTGATTTGCGCGTTGCTCGTGCGTCGCATACCCCCGCTCCATCTGGGCGAGCCATTGCCGCGCATGGACGGTTTCCTGCCTCATGAGTTGCTCGCGCAGACGGTTCATGTCGCCCGTGACCTGGGCGAGGATCTGGCTGGTCCGGTCCTGGAACTGCAGGGAAACGAGCAGTTGCGCGACCTCGTCGCGAATGCCCTGGCTTTCCGTCTTGAGCACGCGGGAGGATTCGCCCAGCCCATCGGCGGCGTGAGTGAACTTGTCCACGACGCTCGCGATCGTGCTTTCCGCGTCCTGCACTGCGAGCACGTCGCGCTCCGCACACCGGGCGGCATAGTCGACGGTGTCGGCCACAGCCTGTCCGACCAGGTCCACCTTCGCCCGGATCTGTCTGGCCGTGGTCGCCGAGCCGGTGGCGAGCTTGCGAACCTCGTCCGCCACCACGGCGAAACCCCGGCCCGTCTCTCCGGCGCGCGCCGCCTCGATGGCGGCGTTCAATGCCAGAAGGTTGGTCTGATCCGCGATGCGCGACACGTCGGAGAGCATCCGGGTGAGATCGCCCACGACGGACGCGAGTCCGCTCACGTTCGACAGCATGTTGTTCTTGGCACCGACGACCTCGTGCAGCGCGCGCACGATGCCGGTGAGTTCATCCCGGCAAGCAGTCAGCAGCGGAACGACCCCCGCCGATCCGCTGGCGCCGGCGGCCTGTTCCGAGGCCTGTACGGAAGCCTCCAGTCGGCCGATCATCTGGGCGAAGCTTGCCGTGAGTTGTTCGATTGCTTCGCGCGTCTGCCCGCGCGCCGTCTCCACGTGCCGCTCCCAGATGGGAAACACCTCCGTGCAAAGCTCGGTGAGTTCGCCGGCCGCGGAACTCGACTCGCGCAACGGTTCTTCTGGCAAGGCTCGAGCCTCGTCCTCGGCCGTCGCATCCGGCTCCGCACTCACCCGGCGCACGAAGCGGAGAACCGCCCAGCCTGCCACTGCCCATGCAGCCGCAGCTGCCAGGAGCGCGGACACGCGAAGAATCCCGGCCGGCATCCAGAGAGCCGCCGCGCAGATCGGAACGGCAGCCGCCCAGCAGGCGCCGAACAGCAGAGGGACCTTGCGATCGATCGGGCGCGCGGTGTTCATGCGATCCTCCTCCCGCTGCGGAAAGCCTGCAGGTCAGGCGCAGAATTCCGGGCGCTGCACAGTGGGAACATCCGCTGCGACACTCCATTCCTCCTCCGCGCCGGAGCACGGTCGACGATCGGGCAAATGCCGTCCGAGGGCGCGCGAAGGCATGACGCACATGTCGCGTTCGGACTCTGGAATGGCAGGGGATGGGCCAGCGTGAGGTGCCGACGCGTGCGAAGCGGGGGGTCGGCCCAGGGTGAAACCGGGAGATCTGCCGCGGACGCGGGTGGGGCGCCAGCGGAGGTCGGCTTGACGCGCCGGAGCGGCGGCGTCGGACTGACGCTGCGATCTACGACATCGAGCAGCGGAAACTTTAGAAATCGTTCGCGATCGGCGACACCACACTCACTCCGGGCCTTCGCCTCCCCGGCCGATTCGTACAAGCCCGCGCCCGGCGAATGGCGTTATGCTCGATCGATTGCATGAGGCAAGGGAGGCAACGAATGAGAGGCATCGACAGAACGGTCGCTGCATGCGTGCTGTGCGCCGTGCCGCTGGTCGCCATGGCAGGCGACGACGACACAAGCCTGCTGGGCGCAGCGCACGACCGGGGCAACTGGCTGCTGTACGGCCGGGACTATTCCAACCAGCGCTTCTCCGATCTCACGCAGATCAACGCGGGCACGGTCGGCCATCTGGCTCCGGCATGGGTCTACCAGAGCGGCGTGGCCAACACCTTCCAGGCCACGCCCATCGTGGTGGACGGCATCATGTACATCTCGCTGCCCTTCAACCACGTCGTCGCGCTCGACGCGCGCACCGGGTCGCAGCTGTGGCGCTACGAACACAAGCGCCGGACGGAGAAGATGTGCTGCGGCCCCGCGAGCCGGGGCGTGGCGGTCGCCTACGGCAAGGTGTTCATGGGCACGGTCGATGCGCGGCTGATCGCGCTGGACCGGGTCACCGGGCGCATGGTGTGGGACCAGCCTCTCGTGGAAGACGTCGGCGCGAAAGCCGAATCGACGCAGCAACTCGCCGCCGACGATCCCTTGCGCAAGAAGAACGTGACCGGCACGACCGGTGTCGGCGCCAACATGGCGCCAATTGTCTACAAGGGCAAGGTCATCATCGGCATCACCGGGGTGGGCTATGGCCTGCACCTCGATGCGGAAACGCCCGGAGCGCCGCTGGGAGCGGTCGTGGGCATCGCCGGTCAGAGCCAGCGCGCCGGCTTCTATGCCGCATTCGACGCCGCCACGGGCAGCCGGGTATGGCAGTTCGATTCCACCCCGTCCGAGGGTTGGGAGGGCAGCTTCACGACGGTGACGGCCGACGGAGCCGCGCTCGATCGCGACATCGCGCGGGAGAAGGCGACCTTGCCCAAGTATGCGGACGCCTGGAAGCGCGGCGGCGGTTCAGCCTGGACGACACCGGCCGTGGATCCGGATCTGGGCCTCGTCTACGTCGGCATCGGCAACCCGTCGCCGCAGATGGACGATCTCACCCGGCCGGGAGACAACTTGTACACGGTGTCGCTCGTGGCGCTGGATATCGAGACGGGCAAGCTCCGCTGGTACTACCAGCAGGTTCCGCACGACATGTGGGGCCTGGATGTCGCGAGCCCGCCGGTGCTGTTCGATGCGGTGATCGACGGGCAGCGCGTGCCGGCCGTGGGTGAAGCGAGCAAGACGGGCTGGATGTACGTGCTCGATCGCAGATCCGGCAAGTTCCTGTACAAGTCGGAAGCGTTCGTGCCGCAGCACAACCAGTTCCGCCGTCCGACGCCCGAAGGCGTGGACATCGCACCCGGCGCCGCCGGCGGCGCCAACTGGTCGCCGGTGTCCTTCGATCCGCGCAGCGGCCTTGCCTACGTGGCTGGCATTCACATGCCGACGCGCTATACCGTGAAGGAGATTCCGGCAGCCGAGAACCGGCCGGCCGTGCGTTACACCTCGCTGGAAGTGATCCAGGGGCCGACCTGGGGCACGCTCTCCGCGCTCGACACCCGTGCGCAAGGAAGGATCCGCTGGCAAGTGAAAACCGAACAGCCGCTGATCGGCGGTGTGCTCGCCACCGCGGGCGACGTGCTCTTCGTCGGCGAAGGCAGCGGCCAGTTCAGCGCCTTCGATTCGCGCGACGGCACACGGCTGTGGCACTTCAACTGCGGCGCCGGGGTCAACGCGCCGCCGGTGACGTACGAACTGGACGGAGTGCAGTACGTGACGGTGGCCGCCGGCGGCAATTCGCTTTTCGGTTTCCGCCAGGGGGATGCGGTGTTCACCTTTGCGTTGCCCAGGCGCTGAAGGAGCCTGCCGTCCGGCGGAGGAAACCCCGCCGGACGTCGACGTTCGTCGCAGGATGCCCGCGGCCGCGAGCGGTCCCGGGCTCCGCCCTCACTTCGGGTGGGGGACGATCCGAAGATAGGGCTTCACGGTCTTCCAGCCGCCCGGGTAGCGTCCACGGGCGTCGTCGTCGCTCACGGACGGCGGAATGATCACGTCCTCGCCGGGCTTCCAGTTCACGGGGGTGGCGACCTGGTGCTGCGCCGTGAGCTGGATGGAATCCAGCGCACGCAGGATCTCGTCGAAGTTGCGTCCGGTGCTCATGGGGTATACGAGCATCAGCTTCACGCGCTTGTCCGGTCCTATCACGAACACGGCGCGGACCGTGGCGTTGTTCGCCGCCGTCCTGCCCTCGGAGGTCGTGCCGGCGTCCGCGGGCAGCATGTCGTAGAGCTTGGCGATCTCGAGCGTGGGATCGCCGATCATCGGGTAGGTGACCCGGTGTCCCTGGGTCTCGGCGATGTCTTCCTCCCACTTGAGATGGCTGCTCACCGGATCGACACTGAGACCGATGATCTTCGTGTTCCGCTTCGCGAACTGATCGGCAAGGCCTGCCATGTAACCCAGTTCGGTCGTGAATACGGGCGTGAAATCCTTCGGGTGCGAGAACAGCACCGCCCAGCCGTCGCCGATCCACTGATGGAAGTCGATGGGCCCCTGGGTTGTCTCGGCCTTGAAATTCGGTGCAATGTCGTTGATGCGAAGTGTCATCGTGTGCTCCTGTCAGGAAGTGGTGCCCCTGGATTGGCCTGGCTCCGCCGGCGTCACGCTTCGCGCGGCTGCCGGCCGTCGAAAATCACTGCAGCGCGTCGCGCCAGATGTTCTCGGCCCACGCTCTGGCGAAGCGGGCCTCCTCTTCGCTGCGCTTGCCCGAGACTCCCGAGGTTCCCTCGGCGGTCACCAGCATCCCCTTTGCGGGGTCGTACCGGTAGACCGCCGCGACGTGCATGGCTTCCGTCGGCGAAGCGAAGCTGTAGCAGGTGTTCGCGGATACCGGTGCCGGGTTCGGCGCCTGGCCGCGCAGGGCGGCGATGAGGGCGGACGCGCAGATCTTGGCCTGATTGTTGGCCGTATGGGCCGACTTGGGCGCGGGCGCGGCCGACGTGGCGTCGCCGATGACGTGAATGCCCGGAACCGCCGTGGATTCGTACGTGCGGAAGTCCACGCCCACCCAGCGGCGGTCGACATTCACGACGCCCGCCTCGTGTGCAATGCGTCCGGCGGCGTGGGGCACGATGACGTTCAGCACCTCGGCCTTGAAGTCGTCGAAGTCGGTGCGCACGGTCTTCGAGTCGGCATCGACTTCCACCACCGTGCTGTTGGGCACGTACTCCACCATCCCGGGATACAGCTCCGACCATGCCTTGAGGAACAGCCCCTTCTTCGACACGATCTCGGCATTCGCATCGAGCACGAGGATCTTCGACCGCGGCTTCACCCGCTTCAGATAGGAGGCGATCAGGCTCACGCGTTCGTACGGGCCCGGGGGGCAACGGTAGGGCGAGCGCGGAATGGACAGAAGACAGGTGCCACCCTCCACCATCGATTCGAGCTGCCGGCGCAGCAGGAGCGTCTGCGGGCCGGCCTTCCAGGCGTGCGGCACGCGCTCCGCGGCGATGGCTTCGTTCATGCCCGCCACCGTGTCCCACAGGAAATCGATTCCCGGGGACAGCACGAGCCGGTCGTAGGAGAGCTGTGTTCCGTCCGCCAGCACGATCCGCCTCTTCGCCGGATCGACGCCGCCGACTTCCGCCTGTACGCGTCTCACCCCCAGCCGCTCGAGGCCTTCGTACCCGAAGGTGTTGTCGGCCAGATCGCGGTCGCCGCTCAGGACCAGATTGCTCATGGGACAGGAAATGAACGAGGGACTGCGCTCCACCATCGTCACGTCGATTCCCGCGTCCCACAGACGCAGATAGCGGCACACGGTGGCACCACCGAAACCGCCACCCACGACCACGACATGAGGACGGGCCGCTCCAGCCGCACGAGCCTGAGGCCACACCGCTGCGCCGGCGACACCGGCCGCGAGCCCTGTCACGAAGGTCCGACGGTCCATGGTCATTCCTGCACGCGGCGTTGTTGCGAGAAGTAATCGGCCAGCAGTTCGATCTCCTCGGGCGTGTAGCCCTTGGCGTGCTGATGCATGACCGTCGCGGACTTCGCGCCATTGCGGAAGGCCAGCAGCTTTTCTGCCAGTTCGGCGCGATCGCCACCCGCCAGAACGGGGAACCCGCCGGTCCCGTTTCCGTTCGTTCCATGGCAGGCCGCACAACTCGCTGCAAGATCGCGGGCGATGGGGGACGGCGCAGTGTCCTGATTCGCCGCAGCAGCAGCGAACGACAACAGCAGGATCAGGGTCAGCAGCACCAGACGGAGCATCGGTCCGTCGACTCTCGTCACTCGGAGCATTGTCGGGTTTCCTCAGATGTGGCCGCTTCGTCTCCACGGCCGGCGTGTCCGGAACCACCGATTCTGCCGGTGCGGTCCGACGTCACCAAACAACGTTTCGCGAATTCGATATCGCGATCCGGCATGAGTTCCGGCGATGCACACTCAAGGAAGCGTTTCCTCGTCTCATCCGGACCGGCGCAACAGCGGTCGCAGGGCCAGCAGACCCAGCACGGGACCGGGCAAGAGTGTCCACGCCACGCGCGCACCGGCAATGGGATAAACGGAAGTGGCCACGAAGATGGAGACGGTGGTCAGCAGGAAGCCCAGGCTGTTCTGGATGGCCAGCGCGCTCCCGACAGCCTCGGGCGGACAGGCGCGGGCCGACAGGGCGGAGAACTGGGGCGAATCCGCCACGACGGCCGTTCCCCAGACCAGCAGCGCTGCGAGGGCGATCCAGGGCGGAAACGCGGAAAGCAGCGGATACAGGGCGCACAACACGCCCGACACGAGCAGCGCCGCTGCGGCCACTCGGGCACTCCCCAGCTTCTGACTCCACAGCCCGCCTCCCACGCAGCCGAGCGCGCCGATGCCGATGATCGCGAAGGACCAGGCGGACACGTGCGCCGGCGGCGTTCCGCTTGCGGACGCGCTCGCCACCAGCAACGGCACCAGCGTCCAGAAGGCGTACAGCTCCCACATGTGACCGAAGTACCCGAAGGCCGAAGCGCGGAAATCCGGGGTGCGGAACGCCTTGACGAGATGGCTCCAGGGCCGGGTACCCACGCTGCGCCTGGCCTTGAAATGGGGGCCGTCCCCGGTCACCCCCACCATCAGCGCACCCAGGATCGCGAGCACCGACGAGGCGAGGATCACGGCCTGCCACGGCCATGCGGCACCGGCCGATCGGATGCCGTGAGGCAGCGACGTGCCGAGCGTCAACATGCCCACCAGCAGCCCGAGGCTGCGCCCGGCGCCGTGCGGATTCCAGCTCACGATGAGCTTCATGCCCAGGGGGTAGATGCCCGCGAGCGAGAGCCCCACGGCGAATCGCAGCCACAGCGCACTCTCCAGGCTGCCGCTCCAGAGCGCGAACAGTGCATTGAACAACGCGCCCGACAGGCTGCAGACGACAAAGATCCTGCTCGCGGAGAACCGGTCCGCCAGACCGCTGAAGGCGAAGGCGAGCGTGCCGGTGATGAAGCCCGCCTGCACCGCGTTCGTCAGCAGGCCGATGTCCGCTGGCTGCAACGACCAGAGACGGCGCAGGTCATCGGCGGCGCTGTTCGCGCTGAACCACAGCGAAGTCCCGAACAATTGCGCAATGACGATCGTCGCGACGGGACGGCTCATGGCTTGCGTGCCGCATCGAAGCGCGCGTCGCGCCACGCGATCGCCGCCCGCATGCCTTTCTCCCGTGCCACGTCCATGAACGCACGCTTGTCCGGCGAACCGTGCGACTCGATGCCGTGGTCCGTGTCCAGGGCAGCCTGCAGGGCTGAGCGCATGCCCTGGATCTCGTACGTGCGGTTGAGCGCCTTCTTGGTCTCGCGCACCACGACCGGATCCACGAGCGCAATCCCGCGCGCGATCCGCAAGGCCGTCTGAACGTGCTGCCCCGGCGGAACGACCCGGCTCACGATGCCCATCCGCAGCGCGTCCTGTGCGCCGATGCGGTCTTCGCCCGTGAGGATGATGTCCTTTGCCTGCTTCGGACCGGTCATCCAGGGCAGCAGCATGGTCACGATGCCTGCCCCGAACTTGAGTTCGGGCTCGCCGAACTGCGCATCCTCGGACGCCACGGTGATGTCGCACGACAGCGCCATTTCGAACGCACCGGCCATGCAGGCGCCGTGCACGGCCGCCACCGTCGGTTTGGGGCAGTTCCAGAACCGCATGGTGGTGTGGAAGTCCAGATCGAGGATTTCGCGCCACACCTCCGCTCCCTCGGGGCGGGCGTCCATCTGCGCCTTGAGATCGAAGCCGGAGGAAAACGCGCGCCCGGCTCCACTGAGCACGACGGCACGGATCGAATCGTCCGAGTCGACGTGATCCATCACGTCGTTGAGTTCCAGCAGGCAGGCGCGATCGAGCGCATTGAGCCGCTCCGGCCGGTTGAGCGTGATGTGGGCGACACCGCCCCTCGCGTCGAACAACAGGGTGCTGCAGGGATTCATGAGAGTGGATCCGTCGTCGGTGAAAGAGGCCCGAGCGGCGCGATCTCGCCCGCCTCCACGAGCCGTTTGAACTGTCCGCGGTCGGCCTTGCCGGTGCGGCCCAGCGGCAGCGCATCCAGCACGTAATAGGCGTCCGGATGCTTGAAACGTTCGAGCCGGTCGCGCAGGAAGACCGACAGCGCGGCCATCTCCAGCGGCGTGCCGGCCCGGGGGACGAGCACCGCGTGAATGCGTTCGCCCAGAAGGCGGTCCGAAACGCCGACGGCCATCGCGGCAGCAATGGCGGGATGCGCCGTGAGCGCCTGCTCGATCTCCACGGGCGTGATCTTGTTGCCTCCCCGGACGATGATCTCCTTGGACCGGCCCATGAGCTCCACGACGCCCGGCCCGGCTTCGCGGGCGATGTCCCCGGTACGGAACCAGCCGTCCTGAAAGGAGGCCGCCGTGAGCGCCGGCTCGTCGAGATAACCCGCCATCAGATACGGACTGCGCAACTGGAGTTCGCCCACGTCGCCGCGATTCACCACGGCCCCTCCTCGCTCACGATGCGGTGCGAGACGCCCGGCGCGGGACGGCCGATGGCACCGGGATACCGGGCGTAGTCGTCCGGAAAGGCGAAGAAGTCGCACGTCGATGTCTCGGTGAGCCCGTAGATGTCGACGAGCGCGGTCGAGGCGAAGCGCTGCCGGATGGCGTCCGCCAGCGAGCGTCCGAGCGATTCGCCGCCGATCAGGATCTGACGCAATACGCCCGAGCGCTCGATGCGGGCAGCGGCCTCGTCGGCGCCAGGCAGCGCGAACAGCGCGCGCATCATGGTGGGCACCACGCCGACGCGGTCGATCCGCTCGTCGCACACCCACTGCGAGAACGCCGCGGGCTCGAACTTCTCCTTCATGTGCAAGGTGCCGCCGCGCAGGAGCGTCAGCAGGCTCACCCACAGTCCGAAGCTGAACGTGATGTTGAGCACCAGCAGCGTGGATTCGCCTCGGCCGAACTGCAGCAGCCTGTCGATCTGGCCGATCTTGCCGTGGAAGGCCTCGTGCCGCACCACCACACCCTTGGGATTGCCGGTGGATCCGGACGTGAAGATCACGGCAGCCGCGTTTCGCAGCAGCGGTCGGTGAGCGGGCGGCACAGCAGAGGTGACGGCGAGACTGCCCGGAGGGACCTGGTCCCCATCGCCGGCATCGAGGCAGAGGCGGGACCCCGTGCGTTCGAACAGCTGCCGCGCCACCGCAGGCGGCATCGAACGGTGGACGGGAACCGCGACTGCGCCCGCCCGCCACACGCCCAGCAGTGCCGCGATGTCCAGGGGCCGATTGGCCACGCGCACGTGTACGGGCTCGTCCGGCTGGATCTTCGCCGAATGCAAGGCGGATTCGACCTGCCCGGCGGCATCCCCGAGCTCCGCGAACGTCAGCCCCCTCGCGCCGCCCCTCAAGGCCGTCCGCATCGGGAACGCATGGCACGCGTCGTCGAGCGCGACCGCGAGCAGACCCTTCACTGCATTCTCCGGCCATCGGATTCGCACGCGCCACGTCCGCGCGACAGACGCCATCTCACTTCCGAGAACGGCGTCCCGATTCTATGTCAGCGCTTCGCGTCCGCGATGCCGCTCGCGCGCATCTGGCGGATTGGAGCCGGTCAAGACGTCCGGCGCACGATGGGCGTGGCGAGAACGACCCGGGCCCGGACATTGACGCCTGCCTGCTCCAGCTTCATGACGAAGCCTTTCTTGGGCATCAGAGCGCAGACGAGTTCCAGCCCGGTTCCCAATCCCGAACGGCGCTCCAGACTGAATCCGTCGGGCAAGGTTCCGCGGTTGACAATGGCGACGGCGAGCGCTCCGGCCGAGGGGGTCACGCGGACGGTCACGCCATCGGCGGTGCCGTCGCAGGTGGAGTGCTTGACCGCGTTGACGACCAGCTCGTTGAAGATCAGCGCGGTCGCCACGGCCTCGCCTTCGGCGATGACGAAGTTCCGCGCCGAATCGTCACCGGCCTCGATGGAAATCCTGGCACCGCTCAGTTGCTCCGCCGTGCCGCCGATGGCAACCAGAATCCGCCAGAGATCGATGTCTCCCCGACGGTCGATGCCCTGGAGGCCGTGCACCGTCGCGATGGACTGGATCTGCAGAATGGCGGTCTCCAGGGACTCCGCCACCTGGGGGGCACGGTTGGCGTGCGCGCGCAGCAGTCCGGCCACACCCTGAAGATTGTTCTTGATGCGGTGGTGCACCTCCCGCACCAGCGTGTCCCGCTGCCGCACTGCTTCTTCCAGGTCCTGGAACTGCGCCAGCTTGCGCGCGGTGATGTCCTCGGTGACGCCGAACACGATGGGCTCGCCATCCTCGTTCCTGGCCGGAGTGGAGCGGATCCAGAGCCAGCGCAGGCCACCATCGGGACGCACGATCCGGAATTCGACCTCGACGGGCTCGCCGGCGAGCTGGCGCGCGAGCGCGGCTCCGGCGACCGCGGCATCGTCGTGGTGCACGCGCTTCTTCCACAGCGAGGGATCGCGGATCAGGGCCTCTGCCGTGATACCCCAGACGTTCTCCATGGAGGGGCTGATGTAATCGATGCGCGTGATGCCCGGATCGCTCACCCAGACGATGTCGCGGGTGCTCTCCGCCAGGAGCCTGAAGCGCTGCTCGCTCGCCCGGAGCGCGCGGGCGGCAGCCTCCTGGTCGGTGATGTCGCGGGCGACGCCCTTGTACCCGGAGAAGTTTCCATCGGGATCGTAGGTGGGGAATCCGCTCAGCAGGAGCCTTCTCACTTCACCGTTCGGAAGCCTGCGAAGGCGCACTTCATCCCTGAAGGGCTGGTGCGTCTCCAGAAACGCCTGGCGGGCCGGCCAGCCCTCGGGAGGCGCCTCGATCTCGTCGATTTCCCACGGTGCGCGGCCGATCCCGGAATGCTGGACAGGGGGAACGTGGCTGAAACCTCCCCGGCGCAGATCGGTGAAGCGGAACTCGGCGTCCTGTTCCCAGTAGTAGTCGGTCGACACCTCCAGCAGGACCTGCAGACGTTCGTCGGACGCCTGCTGCGCGAGCTGCGCATTCTTCCTGTCGGAGATGTCCTTGACGATGCCCCGTTGAACGGGCGCATCGGCATCCGCCAGCGCCTCGCCTCGCAGAAGGATCCACCGCGGACCCTCCCCGACCTGCACCGCGCATTCGAAGCCCTCGGTCAGAACGCTGCCAAGCTCCTCCGCAGACAGATGAAGCAGCGCGCCCTGATCGTGCCGTCTGAGCGCGGCGAACACCTCCCGGGTCCGGGTCGCGGACTCTGTGGCATTCAGCAACTGCCGCGCGGCCGGCGACAGCGCCCACAGATCCTCCACCCTGTGCCACTCCCAGACGCCGAATCCGGCCAGCGCCTCGGCCGTTGCCATCCAGGAAACATCCTCCCTCCCGAGAGCAGGCGACTTGCCTGCCAACGGATCGACGATGTCGACCTTTTCGATGCCCATCGTTCCCCGCGAATGTGATCGGACACGTGCGTTGCAGCACGTCGCGGGGATTGGGCGACGAGGACAAGGACGTCCCACTGAAACACTGACGCCCGATTCTATGCGCGTTGCGGGTCCGCCGTCATGCGGACCGCCCGTCCTACGCGGGCTGGCTGTCGCCGTAGATGATGATCGACAGGAAGCGGATGGGGACCTTGACGAGCTTTTCCGGTCCATGGGGAATCTCTCCCCTGAACGTGAGGGAATCGCCGGGCTCCAGCAGATAGGTCTGCTGGCCGTGGCGATACTCGATGCAGCCCTCCAGCATGTAGATGAACTCCGTGCCCGGATGCTCGAAGCTCTGGAAGATCTCGCTGCTGTCGTCCATCGTGATGAGGAACGGCTCGAAGGTCTTGCGCGGTCCCTTGTCGTAGGCGAGGAGCTGGTACGTGTGCCCCCGCTTGGTGCCGCGGCGCACGACCTCCATTCCAGAGTCCGACCTGACGAGCTGGGCGCCGCCGTCGGGACGGTCGAAATCGCGGAACAGATGCGCCATGGAGACGCCCAGTACGCTCGAGAGCTTGGCCAGGGTGTCGAGACTCGTGGAGGCTTGGCCGTTCTCGATCTTGGAGAGCATTCCCCGGCTGATGTGCGCCTGGGACGCCACGTCGGCAATGGTCAGCCGTTGCTGCAGACGGAGATCCCGGATGACATTGCCGATATGGCGCTCCAGGCTCATGTTGTCGGCACCTGGATTCGGCATTTCAGGCGCGTCCAGGTTCTGGCTCAAGCGTGACTTGAGATTCATCGGTTCGGAAGGACTCGAAGGCGTGGAAAGTGGAGACGACCCCTGGTCGAACGCACCCGACACGCGTCTTCTCGCCAACGCGTCCCGCAAATGCACGACTTTTTCCATTATAGCCAGCCCCCTGCCTGTCGATGACCCGGTTTCCCGGCGCGGAGCCGGTCGTCCGCGACCGGTTCGCTGCGTACGGTCGGTGCGATCCGGAGGGAACGGCACCGGCGCGGAGCATCAGAGCGCCCGGGACACCGTGACCCCGCGTTGTCCGGAAGCGTCAGCAAGCCGGACGTCCGGACTTCGCAAACCCGCCATTCACCGAGGCGAACGCAGTCTCCGGAGCACCTGCGGAATCACACGGCGGCGCATCCACGCCGTCACTGCGTGGGCATGTATGCGGTCCCTTTCTGAAGAGAAAAGCATAAGTTGCACCTTCACCGAGAGAGTCAGCATCTCCGCCATCCGTATGCAGCACCTCGCGGAAGTACTTCAGGATCGTGCGCGTGGCCTTGCTGCTGACCGCTGGCTTGTACATCCACGGCACGTCGCCCTCCCGTGCGCGGTGTTCCATGCGCAACGTCTCCTCCGGGTTCCCGGCCGCGCCCACGTACCAATCCTCGAAACGCCCGCCCAGTCCCTTCATGTAGAGGAGGAATTCGTACTTGATCTGCTGAACGCTGAAGGGACCGTTCACTGAGGTTTCTCCAAAAGTTTACTCACACGCAACCACCATACACCTGTGAGAAACTTTTTTGCTCAAATGCCCCCATATCGAGCACGTATTCAGCCATCTGCACCATGATGAAGAATGAAACGGGGACACGACGACACCGTATATATCTGTTTTCTCGTACTTTGCCCCTTAAAAACCCCATTGGTATGCGAGTTGCCTTATACGAAACATGTGTGCTTTCCATGAAACACACATTCCCACACCACTTCGTCCAAGGAGTCGCACAGAAAATGGAACACTCAAGGAGGTCATTCCTCAAGACAGGGGCAGGCGCCGCCACGGTTGCCGGTACGGCCGCGCTCGGGGGGTTTCCCTACTTCTTCGTGAAGGACGCAAACGCCCAAGGCGCTCCCTGGGTGAAGAAGGGCGGCAAGATCAAGGTCGGTGTGCTGTTCTCGCTGACGGGCAGCCTGGCCGTCGTCGAGACCGACTCCAACCAGGTCGTGCAGTTCGCGATCGACAAGATCAACAAGGCCGGCGGCATCCTCGGCATGCCCATCGAGCCCGTGCTGATCGACGCGAAGTCGGACATCAAGGTCTACTCCGAGAAGATCAGCCAGCTCATCCTCAAGGATCGCGTCATCGCGACCTTCGGCGGATACACGTCGGCGAGCCGGCGTGCCATGGCCCCCGTGGTGATGGCGCGCGATCACCTGCTGTACTACCCCACCTGCTACGAAGGCCGGGAATGCACGCAGAACATCGTGAACACCGGTCCGCTCGCAAACCAGCACAGCCAGGATCTGATCCCGTTCATGGTGAAGAACTTCGGCAAGAAGACCTATTTCGTGGGTTCCAACTACATCTGGCCCAAGGAATCCAACAAGAACGCCAAGGTGTGGCTGGAGCGCGCCGGCGGTGAACTGCTCGGCGAGGAGTACGTCGAACTGGGCGGTTCGGACTTCACCTCGATCTTCAACAAGATCCGTCAGACCAAGCCCGACTTCATCTTCTCCACCGTCGTGGGCGATTCCGACATCGCGCTCCACAAGCAGTTCAAGCAGGAAGGCTTCAAGGTGGACAAGATGCCCATCGCGTCGCTCACCACAGGCGAGATCGAGATCCGCGCGATGGGTGCGGAATTCGGCGCGGGCCACTTCCTGTCGGCCCCGTACTTCGAAGCCCTCGACACCCCCACCAACAAGAAGTTCGTCGAGGAGTACCTCGGCAGCAAGTACGGCAAGGGCGGCGTCACGCACTACAACATGGAAGAGACCTACCTCTCCGTGTATGCGTTCAAGGCTGCGTTCGAGAAGGCGGTGGAGAAGGCCGGAAGCGTCGAGGCCGTCACACCGCGCATGATCCGGGACGTGACGCCCGGCATCCGCATCGAGGACGACATCTCGCCCGAGGGTCTCGTGTGGTTCGACGAGACCTGCCACCTCCATCTCAAGCCGAAGATCGGTCAGTGCCAGGCCAGCGGCCAGTTCAAGATCGTCCAGGCCGCCAAGGAGCACATCGCACCGGATCCTTTCATCATTTATCCGGAACGCGGCGTGTGCAAGTTCGACGGCCTCCACACCAAGGACGGCAAGGTGCTGAAGAGCGTGCTGTAGGACACCGTTCGGTACTGCCGGCTCCGTCCGACCGCAAACGGCCGGTCGCCGGCAGTACCCCCTTTTTCCTGCAACCACCCTCCGGGCGCGGTCCGCTCGCGCGGACCCGCCACGCCGATGGAGCACCTCTATGAGTGTGAATCACTTCTGGACGGCCTTTGCGTTCGAGCCGTTCATGAACGCCCTGCTCATCGGACTGAGCATGGCGAGCATATGGCTGATCGCCGCGCTGGGTCTGGCCATCGTCTACGGCACCATGGGCGTCATCAACATGGCGCACGGCGAGTTCGTGATGCTGGGCGCCTACACCGCCTACGTCCTGGAAACATTCGTCGGCGTGCCGTTCCTCCTGTGCGTGCCCTGCTGCTTTCTCGTCGTCGGACTGATCGGAGCGGGCATCGAGCGCGGTCTCATACGCTACCTGTACCGGCGGCCGCTCGACACGCTGCTCGCCACCTGGGGCCTGTCCCTGGTGCTCATCCAGGGCGTGCGGCTCATCATGGGTCCTGAACCCAAGAACGTCAGCAGCCCCGACTGGCTCAACGCTTCTCTGCGGGTCTGGGTCTTCGAACTGTCCTGGTTCCGCGTCTTCATCTTCATCGTGACCATCGCCACGTTCGCGGTGACCTGGTGGCTCATGCAGCGGACACGCATGGGCCTCATGGTGCGCGCGGTCATGCAGAACAAGGAAATGGCCGCGGCTCACGGCATCGATTCCGGAACGGTGTTCACCGTGACGTTCGCGTACGGCGCGGGCCTGGCGGGCCTGGCTGGATCCATGTTCGGCGCCATCAAGAACGTGTTTCCGGACATGGGTGCCGGCTACATCGTCGAGGCTTTCCTGGTGGTGGTCGTGGGCGGAGTGGGTTCCTTGATGGGAAGCCTCGTGAGCGCCACCGGTCTGGGCGAGATCTATTCCGTGTTCGCGTACTTCACCAACGGCACCTTCGCCAAGTTCTGGCTCTTCCTGCTGGTGGTGATCTTCCTTCGCTTCCGCCCGCAGGGGCTGTTCGCCGAATCGCTCGCCAGGCGCTGACCGCATCGCATCCGCAATTCCGTGAAACGCACGCACAACACCACGATGGAGCCTCGATGAATGGGCAACCTCTTCCATGACACCAGGGCCCAATGGGCCACCTATCTGGCGTTCTTCCTCCTGCTCGCGGCGGTGCCGCTCATGCTGGAAGACACCTTCACCGTGAACCTGCTGGCACGCTTTCTCGTGCTGGGCATGCTGGCGCTGTCGGTGAGCCTGGTGTGGGGATTCGGGGGCATCCTGAGCCTAGGCCAGGGCATCGCCTTCGGGCTCGCCGCCTACGGCATGGGCATGACCATGCAGATGCAGTCGCAGGATCCGGAAAGCGCGCCGATTCCGAGCTTCATGCTCACGAACGAGCTGTCCGAGCTGCCCATGCTGTGGGAGCCTTTCTGGCACACGCCCACGGGGATCGCCCTCGCAATCCTGGTGCCCACGGTGTTCTTCCTGATCTTCGGCGCCTTGATGTTCCAGGCGCGGGTGGCCGGCGTCTTCGTCGCCATCGTGACGCTTGCCATGTTGTCGGCGTGGTACTCCATGGCTTTCGACATGCAGCCCTACACGGCCGGCTTCAACGGCATCTCGCCCCCGAGCCCGCTCAAGCTGGGCGAGCACGTCATCGATCCCTACAGCAACGAGGCGTTCTGGGTCGCACTGGCCGTCCTTGCCGTGACCACGCTCGGGCTCAAGCTGCTGCTCCAGAGCAAGTTCGGTCTCATCGTCCAGGCAGTGCGCGAGGACCCCGAGCGCGCACGGTTTCTCGGGTACAGCGTGTCCGGATACCAGGTGACGGTTTTCACGCTTTCCTGATTCGTCGCAGCGCTGGCCGGTGTGCTGTGGGTCATGATCGTCCAGTACGTCTCCCCCACCTCGCTCGAGGTGACTTTCAGTGTCTCCATGGTGATATGGGCGGCCGTGGGCGGCCGCATGTCGCTGCTGGGGGCGATCATCGGCGCGTTCTTCGTGAACGGCATCCAGAGCTACCTGGGCGATGAACTTCTGTACGGCTTCCTGCTGGTTCTGGGCGGCCTGTTCATCCTGATCGTCCGCTTCCTGCCATCGGGTCTGGCGGGGCTGCTGGAGCTGGTGCTGGAGCGTGTCGGGCGCCACAGCCGGTCTGCGGGAGGCCGCTGATGGCGCTGCTCGAACTCCAAGGCGTGACCAAGGCCTACGACCAGCTCAAGGTCGTGGATGGCTTCGACCTGAAAGTGCACCGCGGTGAGCTGCGCTGTCTGCTCGGCCCCAACGGCGCCGGCAAGACGACCACCATCGACCTCATCACCGGCCGCCAGCAGCTCACCGGCGGTGTCATCGCACTGGATGGGACCGTGATCAGTGACTGGCCCGAGCACTTGCGTGTGCGGGCAGGGCTTGCACGGAAGTTCCAGGTGCCCGCCGTATTCAAGGGCCTCACCGTCCGTCAGAACCTGGAAGCGGCGTTCACGCGGCACCTCAGCCCCATCCGCAACATGTTCGTGTACCGCGACGCGGAAACGCGCACGCGGATCGAAGAGGTGGCCCAGCTCGTGAACCTCTCGGGACGTCTGCGGGTGCGCGCGGAAGAACTGTCTCACGGCGAGACCCAATGGCTGGAGATCGGCATGGTGCTCACCCAGAACGCCCGCATCCTGCTCATGGACGAGCCGACGGCCGGCATGACCACGCAGGAGACGCACAAGACCGGCGAGATCTTCAACGAGCTCAAGGGAACGCACACGCTGCTGGTGGTGGAGCACGACATGGAGTTCGTCCGCCAGATCGCCGATCGCGTGACGGTGATGCACATGGGGCGGTTCCTCGCCGAGGGAACGATTCGCGAGATCGAGCAGAACGAGGATGTGAAGCGCGTCTATCTCGGACAGGGAGGTCTCGGCCATGCTTGAGCTGTCCCACGTGACGTCGTACTACGGCAAGACACCGATCATCCAGGACTTGAGCCTCGCCCTCGCGAAGGGAGACCTGCTCGCCGTGATCGGCCGCAACGGTGTGGGCAAGACCACCCTGGCCCGCACGCTTCTGGGTCTCACCACCCGCATATCGGGAAGCATCCGCATCGAGGGCGTCGACATCGCCCAGTGGCCCTCGCACAAGCGCGCGGCTCACGGCGTCGGTTACATCCCCCAGGGCCGGGGAATCCTGCCGAAGTTCACCGTGCGCGAGAACATCCTTCTCGGCACGTTCGCCCGTTCGGATGGCGGACGCGGCATACCGGCGAACGTCCTGGATCTCTTTCCCTATCTCGCGGAGAACCTGGACAAGCGCGCGGGAACACTGTCGGGCGGTCAGGCGCAGCAACTCGCCATCGCCCGCGCGCTCGCGACGGATCCCAAGCTGCTCATCCTCGATGAACCGACCGAAGGCATCCAGCCGAACATCGTCGAGCAGATCCAGGACCTCGTCATCCGTCTCAACCGGTCGCTCGGGCTCACCGTGATCCTGATCGAACAGAACGTGGAGTTCGCGCAGCGCGCGGCGAACCGGTTCGCCGTCATGGACAAGGGCGCGATCGCCGTGGAAGGCGCCATCGGCGACCTCACCGACGAGATGATCCACAAGCACCTGACGATATGAACGCCCCCGTCCCGATCCGGGCAAGCGCCCCAATTCCCATGCGCCGCGCCTTCTGCCGCATTTTTCGCTGTTGCTCAACCACGTAACGAGGAGGTTCAGATGATTTCCATTCCGAAGAAGGGAACGCCGGAATACGACCGGCTGGTGAAGGAGCACGAGGAGTGCATCCGCTCGATGAAGGGGGTGGCCGGCTGCTCCATCCTGAAGTGCGCCACGCCAGGCGACACGACCGACATTTCCGGCGGCATCCACGAAGATTTCCTGCTGAACCGCGTGCTGCTGCGCATGCGCGCGCAACCGGCCAAGAACAAGCTGGTGGTGATCTGCACCAAGGTCGAGAAGGAGTGGCGCATCGGACGCCTGGCCGGTGTGCGCGGCGTGCCGCCGGAGTTCGTGGACAACCGGGTCTTCGACGACGAGCAGGAAGTGCAGCACGCCATCTTCCTGATGCGCCTGGACGAGATGGCCGAGCACGACGGCATGCCCGAGCACTTCAACGAGGGCTGGAAGCGGCGCGACGACAACTGGACGGCCACCTGACCCCCTTCACGATGACAACCACTCACATCCCATCCAGGAGAACAACATGATGAGACTCACAGGGTACGCGGACAAGTTCAGCGTCCACCCCGGCGACAAGATCAAGTTCTACGTCAATTGCGACGGACCTTCCAAGTACCGCGCCGAGATCGTGAAGATGATCAATGGCGACACCAATCCTCGCGGTCCCGGTTTCATCGAGAAGCCGATCAGCGTGTCGGTCAATGGCGAGTATCCCGGCAAGAAGCAGGTCATCCACAGCGGCAGCTACGGCTATGTTCTCGACAACCCGTCGCTGCGCGTGAAGAGCTTCACGGTCCAGTGCTGGGTCTGGCCCACGACGCCCAAGACGCACCCCAAGTACTGGAAGCACGGTGCCCAGGGTCTGGTCACGAAATGGTCCCCCGCCGAGGGTGGCTACGGCCTCTTCATCAACGAGGACGGCTGCCCGGAACTGCGCATCAACGACGTCAGGATCGCCGGCCCTTCTCCGCTGCGTGACCACGCGTGGCATTTCATCGCGGCGACGTTCAATGCCGACACCGGCGAGGCCGTCCTCTATCACGAACCCCAGATCTCGTACGCCCTGGATCCCGAGATCACTCCGGTCACCACCAAGGTCTCCGGTCCGGTCAAGCACAGCGGAATTCCGCTGGTCATCGCCGGCTACACGGGCAGTGCAGCAGGCGGCCCGTTGGCCGCCTCTTCCGTTCCCAAGGGGATGGTCATCGCCGGGCACTACAACGGCAAGATCGACAGTCCCCGTGTGTGCGACCGCGCATTGACCCGGCTGGAAATCGAGACGATGAAGCTGGGCGGACAGACGGGCATGGACGAACGCCGCGGCAGCGGTCCCACGCCGAAGCTTTCGGAATGCCTGGTGGGATCCTGGGATTTCGGCGTCGGCATCAACACCATCATGGCGACCGACAAGGGGCCCTACCTCAATCACGCGAAGCTGGTGAACTGCCCCACGCGCGCCATGACGGGCTGCAACTGGTCCGGTCACAACTTCGACTGGAAGCACGCCCCGGGCGAGTACGGGGCCATCCACTTCCACGATGACGATATCGACGACGCCCGCTGGGACGTGGACTTCGAGTGGCAGGTGCCGGCCGACCTCAAGAGCGCGTGCTACGCGGTCAAGCTCACGACCGCGGACGGGGATGAGGACTACATCCCCTTCTTCGTCGTGCCCCGGGTCGGTCAGGAGACGGCCAAGATCGCCGTGATGATCCCCACGATCAGCTACATGGCCTACGCGAACGAGCACCTGGCCAACAATGCCGGCGGCGCCGAGCTACTGGTCTATCGCGTGCCGATCATGCAGCACCAGAACATGTTCCTGTCGGAGCATCGCGAGTACGGCGGCTCGATCTACGACACCCACACCGACGGCAGCGGACTGTGCCTCTCCTCGCGCCTGCGGCCCATACTCAGCATCCGTCCCAAGTACGATCACTTCCTCATGCAGGCCCCATGGCAGTACCCGGCGGACCTGCACCTCATCTACTGGCTGGAGGTGAATGGCTACAACTACGACGTGATCACGGACGAGGACGTCAACTACGACGGGCTGGCGCGCCTCAAGGGCTACAACGTGGTCATCACGGGTTCGCACCCCGAGCACAATTCCGGACCTCAACTGGATGCCCTCCACAACTACACGCAGCAGGGCGGACGCCTCATGTACATGGGCGCGGACGGCTGGTACTGGGTCCATTCGTATCACCCGGCCTACGATCATCTGGGCCGCGGCATCGTCACCGAGATGCGACGTTGCGAGTCCGGCATCCGCACCTGGCGTGCCGATCCTGGCGAGTACTACCACCAGTCGACCGGTGAGCTGGGCGGAATGTGGCGGTACCGCGGCCGTTACCTTCACACGGTGGCAGGCACGGGCATGTCGTCCGAAGGCTTCGACATCTCCACCTACTACACCCGCACGCCGGAGAGCAACGACCCCCGCGTGGCGTGGGCCTTCGACGGCATCGGACAGGACGAGAAACTCGGCAACTTCGGCCTGGTCGGCGGCGGCGCGGCGGGAACGGAGCTGGACATCGTCGACACCATGCTCGGTTCTCCGCCTCACACGCTCGTGGTCGCCACCTCCGCCGGTCGGCACACGGAGGGCTACCTGCTGGTGATGGAAGACTACGGCTTCAACCAGCAGGGCCTCGACGGAACGCAGCACCCCCGGGTGCGCTCGGACATCGCGTACCACGAGACGCCCAACGGCGGCGGATGCTTCGCCTTCAGTTCCATCGCGTTCTGCGGCTCCCTGCCCTGGAACAACGGCGACCCGGCGAAGAACAACATCTCCCGTCTGGTGAAGAACGTGCTCGACCGTTTCATGAAGGACGGCCCGTTGCCGCCTCCGCCCAAGGATGCCTGCATCCCGCGCGGACGCGCCGACTACGACCGTCCCGGAAACAAGGTGAGCACGGCTCGCGGCATCTGAGGAAGTCCAGGGCGGCCCCGGTCTTCCGGGGTCGCCCGCCCTTCTCGGCGTCCGTCCGCATTTCGAGGCGCCCTGTGACCGGCGCCCGGTCCATGGAGGACTGTTCATGCATTGGCAACCCACGCTCGGCTATGCCGACGGCGGCCAGGATCTCACCGATGCCGCCCTGTATCACCTGGCTCTCGCTCCGTTCGGCGAAGCCACCTCGCTGCCCGCATTCGCGTACCGGTCTCACGCCTTCTCCTTGCTGGAGGACGAGCAGATCTGGACACGTTCGTGGGTTCCAGTCGGCGCCCCGGTACGCATCGGCAATCCAGGCGATCTGCTCCCGTTCACGGTGGGCAACCACGGCATCCATCTCCGGCGCGACGCCCGTGGCTCGTTGCGCGCCTGGTTCAATTTCGCCCAGCACGGCGGTTGCCGCTTCGTGCCGCGTCAGTGTCAGACAGGCAACAAGACCGACTGCTTCTACACGTCCTGCGGGTTCTCGAAGGACCGGGACGTCGTCCCCGCGAATGCCGACGGCAGCGATGTGCCGGAGATGTACATGTTCGCCGGGATCAATCCGGCCAAACTCGTTCCGGTCCCGGTGAAGCAGGTGGGGCCGCTTGCCTTCGTATGCCTCCGATCGGATGCGGATCCGCTGGAAGACCAACTCGAGGATCTGGGCACGGCACTCGAGAGCTATCAGGAGACCGGTCTTCTCCACCTGCAGCACGCGACCGCCGAAGGCAGGTTCAACTGGAAACTGTTCACGCGTGCCGAGGCACGGCTCACGCCCCTGGACAGCGGGAACGAAACGCATGTCGGCGGCTTTCCGAATATCTCGGTGCGGTCCATCGGCGACATGCTGATCGTGGCGCACGCTCAACCGGTGGGCATGGAAAGAACGATGGTCCACGCGGACTTCTTCCAGGTGCGCAGGGCCGGGGTCACGTCGCCCCTGCTCGACGACGACACCTCCCGGATCGCCATCTGCAGGTCGCGCCTCGCGGCATCGATCTCCACCGCCGAACTCCTGCACAAGCACGCGGTGGATGCCTTGTCCGCCCCGGCCCGCGAGGACGATCCCTGGCAGTGGCGCTTCCACCGCTGGTACGTCCCCAAGCTCGTCGCACGGCACCGGTACGTCGAGCAGCCGATCTTCACCATGCCCGGCCGGGAATCCAATGCCGGGGTCAACTCCGGGCCCTTCTGAAGGGTCCGGGAATCCGCCACAAGGACCATGCCGATGAACCGGGAACACGCTTTCATGAAGTATCAGGCCGGAGAATTCCAGGCCGCACTGGATCTGTGGATGCCTCTGGCGCAGTCCGGAGACGCCGAGGCACAGGCCTGGATCGGAAGTCTCTACGAGAACGGCCAGGGCGTGACGCCGGATGCGAACGAGGCCTTTCGCTGGTATCTGCGATCCGCCGAGGCGGGAAACCGCCTGGCCCAGAACAACGTGGGTGCCATGTACGGACTGGGCCGCGGGGTGGATCGCGACGATCGTGCCGCCATCTCGTGGCTGCGCCGTGCGGCCGAACAGGGAGACGCCCATGCCATGTTCAACCTCGCGGTCCTGCTTGCCAAGGGACGCGGCGCCGAGGCGGACCCGGCAGAGGCCCTGGTCTGGTACCGGCGCGCCGCGGAACTCGGCCACACTCCTTCCCAGGCGAGGCTCGGCTATCTTCTGTGCGGCAACGATGGCGTGCAGAAGGACCGTGTGGAGGCGTTCGTCTGGCTGACGCTGGCCTCGCAGCAAGGCGCCGGCCACGCGCTTGCCTCGCTCGAACCTATCGTGGAGCAGATGTCCATCGAGGAAAAGCAGGCCGCACAGGCCAAGCTCGCACAGTTTCAGTCAGCGCGCAGAGAAGCACTGCCCGCGACCTGACGGCGGCAGCGGCGCCCCGGGGGCGCCGGATCAGAGCATGTCCTCCGCCCCGTACACGATGATGGACAGGATCTGGGCCGGGACTTCCACGAGCCGTTCCGGCCCGTGGGGGACCTCGCCCCGGAAAGTGAGCGAGTCGCCCGGTGCGAGGGAATAGATCCGCTGGCCGCAACGATAGTCGAGCTTGCCGCGCAGCACGTGGATGAATTCCGTTCCGGGGTGTTCGAACGACGGAAAGATCTCCGTGTCGTCGTTCATGGTCACCAGGAACGGTTCGAATCGCCGGCGGGGCCCCTGGTCGTAGGCGAGCAGGTTGTAGACGTAGCCTCGCTTGGTTCCGCCGCGGACGATCTCCATCCCCTCGCCGCGCTTCACCAGCCGCGCTCCTCCCTGCGGCACGTTGTAGTCGCGGAAGAGATTGCCGACCGGGATGCCCAGCGCACGGGCGAGCTGGCCGAGCGTCTCCAGGCTCATGGACGCCTGTCCGTTCTCGATCTTCGACAGCATTCCCGAACTGATGCCCATCTGCGCCGCCACTTCGCCGATGGTGAGGTGATTGCGCTGACGGTGTTCCCGGGCGACATTGCCCAGATGCCTGTCCAGCAACCGGTTCGGATCGTGCGGCTTGTTCGGATCCTCTGGCATCTGCTACCTCTTCACGGCACCGGGACCGGAACGGATGCGGTCACCCGCCCGGCGCCCCTTCGTCTTCTTCCTGCACCGGCTTCGCCGTCGACGAGACACCCGGCGGGCTCCTCCGGATCAGCCACCGTCCACGGCGATCGAATCCTCGGGCTCCGCGGCGTGCCGCAGCGCATCTGCCTTTCCTGCCAATCGCTGCGGCTGCCCATCCGCGGCGAGTTCCGCCGACTTGATCGTGTTGGCGATCAGCATGGTCACGGTCATGGGACCGACCCCGCCGGGCACGGGCGTGATCCATGAGGCCTTGGCGGCGACACCTTCGAAATCCACGTCCCCCACGATCCTTCCATCCGGCAGGCGATTGATGCCCACGTCCACGACCACCGCACCCTGTTTCACCATCTGGGGCACGATGAGCCCGGGTTGACCTGCCGCGACGATCAGTATGTCCGCGAGAATGGTGTGCTGTCCCAGGTCGCGCGTCTTCGCGTGGCAGACCGTCACGGTCGCATCACGTTGCAGGAGCATCAGCGCCATCGGCTTGCCGACGATGTTGCTCGCGCCGACGACGACCACGTTGCGGCCTTCCACCTCGATGCCGCTCGCGTCGAGCAGAAGTTGCACGCCGTAGGGAGTGCAGGGAGGAAACACCGTCCCACCGACGACGAGGCCACCCACGTTGTACAGGTGGAATCCGTCCACGTCCTTGTCCACCGCAATGGTCTCCAGAACCCGCCGCAGATCGATGCCGCGTGGCAAGGGAAGCTGGACCAGAATGCCGTGGACGTGGCGGTCTGCATTGAGCCGTTCGACGAGCGCGACGACCTCCTCTTCCGAAACATCCGCAGGCAGCTCGTGCCGGAAGGATCGCACCCCGCATTCCGCGCACGCCTTGACCTTGTTGTTCACGTAGACGCGCGACGCGGCATTGTCGCCAACCAGCACCACGGCCAACCCCGGCGGGGTGCCTTGGCGGATCAGCCGCTGCGCCCGCGCACCGAGCTCACCACGCAGCTTGCGCGCGAGCAGCCGTCCGTCGATGATGCTGGCGGCCATGGCGCTCGATCCGTGGCGTCAGAATCCGTTGACGCCGGGGATCCACTGAGTGCCGGCCAGCGGAACCTTGGCCATCGCAGCCGCCTCGATGGTGAGAGCCACCAGATCTTCGCGCTCGAGGTGATGGACGTTCGACTTGCCGCAGGCCCGCGCGACCGTCGTCAGCTCCATGTTCATGGTCTTGAAGTAGTTCTTGAGGTGCCGCGCGCCGACTTCAGGTTCGAGACGAAGCTCCAGCTTCTCGTCCTGCGTGGTGATGCCCACGGGGCACTTGCCCGTGTGGCAGTGATGGCAGAAGCCGGCCTTCGTGTTGAGCGCGGCGTAGTCGGCCGATGCGTCCCAGTGGTGGCCGTTCTGGAAATACGTGTCGTTGTTGCACCCCAGGGCCATGAGCGTGCCCTGGCCGATGGACACCGCGTCAGCTCCCATCGCCAGCGCCTTCGCGACGTCGGCACCGGTCCGGATGCCGCCGGAAATGATGAGCTGCACCTTGCCGCGCATGTCCATCTCTTCGAGCGCCTCCACGGCCTGGCGCAGTGCCGCCAATGTCGGAATGCCCACGTGTTCGATGAAGACCGTCTGCGTCGCCGCAGTGCCGCCCTGCATGCCGTCCACCACGATGACATCCGCCCCCGAGTGCACGGCCAGCTTCACGTCGTTGTAGGTCCGCGTGGCCCCCACCTTCACGTAGATCGGCTTTTCCCAGTCGGTGATCTCGCGCAGTTCCTCGATCTTGATGGCGAGATCGTCCGGCCCCGTCCAGTCCGGATGCCGGCACGCGGAGCGCTGATCGATGCCTTCCGGCAGCGTGCGCATGGACGCCACGCGCGGATTGATCTTCTGGCCCAGCAGCATCCCGCCGCCGCCCGGCTTGGCCCCCTGCCCGATCACCACCTCGATGGCGTCCGCCCGCCGAAGGTCATCGGGATTGAATCCGTAGCGCGACGGCAGACACTGGTAGACCAGCGTCTTCGACGACTGGCGTTCCTCCGAGGTCATGCCGCCATCGCCTGTGGTGGTCGACGTCCCCAATTCCGTGGCGGCACGGCCCAGCGCTTCCTTCACGCGCGCCGAAAGCGAGCCGAAGCTCATGCCGGCGAACGTGATGGGAATCTCCAGTTCGATCGGCTTCTTCGCGAAGCGGGTCCCGAGCACGGTCTTCGTGTGGCACTTCTCGCGGTAGCCCTCCAGCGGATAGCGCGATGCAGACCCGGCCAGGAACACCAGATCGTCGAAGTGCGGCACGGACCGCTTGGCGCCCAGGCCGCGGATCTCGTAGAGCCCGTGCGCAGCCGCGTTCTGGATGTAGTCGAGGATCTTGCGGTCGTAGCCCCAGCTCTCCTCGAGCGACACGTGCCGTGGGTGTTCCACCATCGGATGCTCGTCAACCGGTTTGTTCATGTCCATTCCGTCTTCCGTTGCGGCAGGCCACGCCTGCCTTGATTGCCTGGTCCAATCGTGCGCAAAGCGCTCCCCGATCAGAAATGATCCCGGTGACCGTGCACCCGACACCCACCTTCACCCCCGCCCCTCTACTCCACCCCGGCTGAAGGAGGGCGATTCGAGGGCTTCGCCCCGGACACCGCCCTCCGTCCCTCCCCCCCCCCCCCCTCGCTTCCGGGGCCCCGGCCTGAAGGAGAGGGGAGATTCGTGCGCTTCGCGCCTCTCGGATCGGGTCTAGTACTCCTGATTGGCATCCGCATTCCAGTGATAGAGCTGCCGTGCCGAGGCGACCCGCTTGAACTCGCGGGGGTTGTGGTCGAAACCTGCCTTGCCCAGGAGTTGCGCCACTTTCGCGTAGTCGGCGTCCGTCATCGCCTCCTCGCGCGCATCGGCGCCCAGCGATTTGATCCGCCCGCGCACGTAGATCACCGCCTCGTAGATGGAATCGCCGAGCGCGTGCCCCGCGTCGCCGCACACGAGCAGGTGGCCTGCCTGCGCCATGAAGGCCGAGTAGTTCCCGATATCGCCGCCGACCACGATGTCGATCCCCTTCATCGAGATGCCGCATCGCAAGCTCGCATCGCCCTCGATGATCAGCGTTCCGCCGTGTCCGCTCGCACCCGCAGACTCCGAGGCGAAACCCTTCACCCGCACGGAACCGGACATCATGTTCTCGGCGACGCCCCAGCCCACATTGCCGTACACGGTGACGTTCGCGTGCTTGTTCATGCCTGCCAGGTAATAGCCGCCGTGCCCGCGCACCTCGATGTCCACCGGATGATTCACACCTGCGGCAATCGCGTGCCTGCCGCCCGGATTGGCGATCTCGATGCTGCGGATCGCGCTTCCTTCCAGGCCGTGATGCAGGAACTGGTTGAGGTCCCGCACGCTCTGCCGCTCGAGGTCGAACTCCTTCACCTCGGTTCCCACCGGCTGATGCTGCATCACACTTTCCATACGTACAGCTCCTCGGGCATGGGTTCGAACAGCCTGGCGTTGTCCACACCGGGAAGATGTGCCAGCGCGCGGAATTCGGAGGCGATGGCAACGTAGTCGTCGGTCTCGGCGACCACCGCGGGCTTGCAGGCGAACGCATCGCGCACGAGCGCCAGCTTGTCCCCGGTCCCGATGAGGAAGGTATAGAAGCCGTCCAGTTCCTCGAACCCGCGCGTGAGCGCTGTTTCGAGATCGTCGCCCTCCTGCATCCGCCACTCGAGATAGCGGCACGCGGCCTCGGTGTCGTTGTCGGTGTCGAACACGATGCCGTGGTGCTCGAGCCGGCGGCGGATCATGAAGGGGTTGGAGATGGTCCCGTTGTGGACCAGGCAGAAGTCTTCGCCCGCCGTGAAGGGATGCGCCCGGTCAGGCGTCACGGCGGACTCCGTGGCCATGCGGGTGTGTCCCACGAGGTGCGTACCCGTCAGGGCCGAGAATCCGTAGCGTTCCGCCACCGTGGAGGGATGGCCGATGTCCTTGTAGATGTCCATCGTCTTCCCCGCCGACAGGAGATGCAGTGCCGGATGGCTCGCCTTGACCCAGGGCTTCACCTTGTCGAGCGGCTCATCGCAGGTGAGGATGGCGTGATTGCCACACACGCCCAGTTCCGCTTCCGGTCCGAAACGCTTGACGAACTCGCCTTCGAACGCGCCCCAGTCGTAATCCCACGCCGGCGCATGCAGGCTGTACTTCCGCTGGCCGGAAGGAAGCGCCTGGGTGAACACGGCCATGCCCGCCGATTCGGGACCGCGTGCGGCCATCTCGCCCAGCATGGGCACCATCCACGCGCCGAGCTGCCCGCGCAGCGCTGGGTTCTTGATCAACAATCCAACGATTCCACACATCGTCCGTCACCTCCTTGCTTCACTTCCGCGGCCCTGCCCACCCCGCCGCGGCGCATCGAGTCATCGGTCTCCGCCACCGGCGGCCGACGCTTCCTTCACTGCCCAACCCATCCGCCGCTTTGTCCGCCCGCTACGCGCGATGCCGCGGAAAGAGCGCTTCGCCGGAACCCGGGTCTAGAAGAATTCCAGGTACCGGTCCACTTCCCACGCCGAGACGTGGCGCTGGTACTCCACCCACTCCATCCGCTTCAGCCTGAGGAATTCCTGCGCGAGATCGCTGCCGATCGCGTCCGTGAGGACGGTGTCCGCCTCCAGCGCATCGAGCGACTCGTTCAGGTTCTGAGGCAGCACGCCGATGCCCGCTTCCCGGAGCTGCTCGGGGCTCCACTCGTAGAGATTGGTGTTGTTCGGTTCGCCCGGGTCGAGGCCATGTTCGATGCCGTCGAGACCCGCCGCGAGAATGGCGATCGTGGCGAGATACGGATTGACCGCACCATCGGGCAGACGCATTTCGAGGCGTCCATAGGGGACCCGCACCATGCAGGTCCGGTTGTTGTTGCCGTAGGTGATGTACGCCGGCGCCCACGTTGCGCCCGACAGGGCGCGCCCCACCACCAGGCGCTTGTAGGAGTTGACCGTCGGAGCGCAAAGGGCCGTCAGGCCGCGCGCATGCTTGAGCAGACCGGCCAGGAACTGGTACCCCATCTTCGACAGGCCCAGCCCGCGCGGATCCGAATCGTCGTGGAACAGATTGCTCTTCTGCAAGTTGCCGATGGACAGATGGAAGTGCGCGCCGGTGCCGGTCCGGTTGGAGAAAGGCTTGGGCATGAAGGTCGCGATGAGTCCCATCTGGTGCGCGATCTCCGACGCTGCCATCTTGAGGAAGATCACCCGGTCGGCCGAGCTCATGGCATCACCGTAGGTGAAGTTCACCTCGAACTGCCCGTTCGCGTCCTCGTGGTCGATCTGATAGACGTCGATTCCCACCGCCCGAGTGCTCTGCACCAGACGGTCGAGGAACTCCGACTGGCGTGCCAGGCCCTTGTAGTCGTAACAGGGCTTCTCGAGCGTGTCGGTGTCGTCGGCGGGCACCACGCGACCATCGGGGCCGCGCTTCAGGAGCATGAATTCCGGTTCGATGCCGGTGTAGAGCGTCATGCCTTTCTGGGCAAGCTTGTCGAGCTGCACCTTGAGCGCGGTCCGGCAATCGTACGAATAGGGCTTGCCGTTGACGTGCCCCCACGTGCACATGCGGGCATAGCCAGGCATCCAGGGAATGGGCTGCAGGCTGTCCAGATCGCCCACGGCCATGTAGTCCGGTCCCTGGGGACCCATGCCGAACCCCCAGAGCGCGAAGCCGGCGAATCCTGCGCCGTCGCCCAGCACCATCTTGAGGTGCTCGACCGGCACCGCCTTGGCTTTCGCGGAGCCGTGGATGTCGACGAATTGCGCCAGGATGTACTTGATCTTGTGCTCGTCGAAGAATTTGCTCGCCTGTTCCGGTGTCATTGCCCTTCCCTCTCCTGATACGGGTGACCTTCGTTCGTCTCAGCCAGCCACGAGCGCCGGCCACGCCGCGGCGATGCCCACGGCACCCCCGCCCATTTCCTCTGCAATGCCCGTGAGCGTCTCCCAGAGGTAGACCCCTGCGCTGTAGTCGCACCACACGCGATGGCACGCACGGCTGCCCACCTGCTGCCGCAGGACGGTGACGGAAACGCCCACCATCTGCGTGAGCGTCACGGCCTCGCCGGCATGCGCGGACGAGGCGAAATCCACATTGCACGTCTCGCGCAGGAGATCCATGACACGCTCTCCCGCCAGCAGAAGCGCGCAATCCTGCCGCCACACGGGATACACACCTTCCAGACCCGATTCCAGCTCGCCCGCGATCCGCGTGACCGTCGACGCGCCCGGACCGTCCTCCACCAGAAACTCGGTGCGTGCCAGCCGGGCGACAAGCCCTCCCTCCACCGGCACCCACGAATTCGGGTCTGCGGGAACGGCAACGCCCCGCTGGCTCAGCCACTCACCCGCCCGCGGACCCTTGAGTCCGATGCGGCGAAGACACGAGACGTCCGCGATGCCCAGGACGGCCGCCCGTTCGGCGTCAGTGTCCGCCACCTGAACGGCAGCCGGCATGTCGAGCAGCGTATCGAAGCGTGCCCCTCTCGCCTTGAGAGACACGTGCAATGCACTCGATCGAGGAGCATTCATCTCGGGATCAATCCGGGCTCTTCTGCCGCTCGCCGGCAGGGTCGTAGAAGGGGATAGGCACGACGGTGGCGTTCACCATCACGCCCCCCTCGGCACGGATGGTGAAGCGCGTGCCGGTGTCGGTCATGCCCGGGGCAACGAAGGCCAGACCCACGGTGCGGCCCACGCTTCGGCTTTCCACGATGCTCGTCACCCGGCCTGCGATTGCGCCGTCCCGTATGACGAGGTGGCACTCCTTCGGCACCGTTGCCGCGCCCTGTTCCAGTTCGAATCCCACCAATTGCTGCCGGAGTCCGCGCGCGCGCACGATCTGCACGCTGCGTTGACCCACGAAGAACGGCTTGTCGAGCTTGAGCGCCCAGCCCAGCCCGACCTCGTCGGGGGTGGTGAGGCCATCGGTGTCCTGGCCGATGATGATGTGGCCCTTCTCCAGCCGCAGCACCCGCTGAGCTTCGACACCGAAGGGCTTGAGCCCGAACGGCTTGCCCGCTTCCATGAGCGCATCCCACAGCGCCGCGCCGTACTCGGCGGGCACGTGGATCTCGTAGCCGAGTTCGCCGACGAAGCCCACGCGCATCAGCCGCGCCGGAATGCCGGCCACCGCTCCCCGGCGGACACCGAGATAGGGAAATGCTGCGCTGTCCAGGTCGATGTCCGTCAGTTGCCGCAGCATCTGGCGGGACTTCGGGCCGGCGAGATTCACGGCCGCGTGTGCCCCCGTCGCATTGACGAGACCCACCCGCAGGTTCCACTGTGCGTTCCACCGCTGCAGCTCGCGATAGACGACCGCCGCCCCGGTGGTCGTGGTCGTGAAGTACCAGTGCTCTTCGGCGATCCGCGCGACCACGCCATCGTCGATGACGACACCCGACTCGTCGAGCATGGCGCAGTAGCGGGTCATGCCCACCTTCAGGTTCGCGAAACGCCCGGTATAGACGCGTTCCAGAAACTCGGCGGCATCCGGTCCGAAAAGCTCGATCTTCCCCAGCGTTCCGACGTCGATGAGTCCCACCCCGTTGCGCACGGCGTGCACCTCGGCCTGCACCTGGGCCTGCTTGGTGGCCCCGTCCGCCGCGTAGTACTCGGGCCGCAGCCACAGCCCCGCGGGCATCCACTGCGCACCCAGCGCTTCGTGCCGGTCATGCATGGGCGTCTGCCGCCGCGGGTCGAATCCCCGGCCGGCGAGGTGCGACATCGGCACCGGGTGAAAGAACGGCCGCGCGGTCGTGCTGCCCACGTCTCCCGGGCTGGCTCCCAGCACCCGCGCGAGAATGCGGATCGCATTCATGTTCGAATGCTTGCCCTGGGACGGCCCCATGCCCACGGTCGTGTAGCGCTTCAGCAGTTCGATGTTGTCGAAGCCCTCCTGCGCGGCGTTGAGGAAATCCCTCACCTGCAAGTCTTCGTCGAAATCGAGGAAGTTCTTTCCGGCGGGGTGTTCGATGATGGGCCAGGCATGGGAAGCCCCTGCCGGACCTCTCATCACCGGCGCCGCTTCCGGCACCTCCAGGCCAAGGCCGCGTGCCGCCTCGCGCCCCGCGCGCTCGCCATCGGCCAGGCGGGCTTCCAGACCGTGAACACCGTTGGCCCTTCCCGCGGCGTACATGCCCGGTGCCAACGCCTCGGGCACGAACTGCGCGACGCTCTCGTCGTAGATCATGCGGCATCCGGACTGGTACAGAAGCGCCGCGGCAGGTGCCCATCCCGTGCTCATCATGAGACCGTCGCAGGCGATGCGCTTGGGCGACGCCGTGTCGACCCGGCCCTGCGCGTCGATCGGACACACCACGACCTCCGTCAGGCGGTCATCGCCGCCCCGCGCCTCGAACACGGCGTGGCCCGCCAGCACCGGAATGCGCGCCCGTTCCACCCTGTCCTGCAGCGATCCGCCTTGCCCGGCCGCGCGAAGATCGACCACCGCCGCCACGGCCACACCATGCGCGTTCATGTCGAGCGCCGCCTCGTAGCCTTCGGCATTGGCCGTAAACACGATGGCGCGATGCGCAGGCTTCACGGCGTACCGGTAGATGAGGCGCTGCGCTGCCGAGGCGAGCATGACGCCCGGCAGATCGTTGTTGCGGAAGACCGCCGGTTGCTCGAATGCACCCTGAGCGACGATCACGGCACGGGCGCGCATCTTGGTCATGCGCGCCCTGTCGATCAGAGGCACCCAGTGGTCGGTGTACCAGCCCGCCGCGAGCGTTCCCGGGCGCAGGCTCACGTTCGGCAGATCCGCCAGCTCCCTGAGCAGCCGGTCGAGCGTGTTTGAACCTCCCGCGGTACCCCCCCGCTGATAACCGAGACTGCCGCCCAGCCTGGCGTTCTCGTCCACCAGCACGACCTTCGCCCCCGCACGGCCCGCCGCCAGCGCAGCCTGGAGTCCCGAGGGGCCGCCGCCGATGACAAGGACGTCCGCGAAGTCGTAACGCTTGGGCGTGCGGATGTGCGGCGTGGCGAAGTCCAGGCGGCCCAGCCCGGTCAACCGGCGGAACACCTTCTCCCAGGCATCCGCGAACCGCGCCGGCTTGTGGAAAGCCTTGTAGTAGAAGCCGACGGGAAGGAAAGCCCCAAGCCGGTCGAGGATCCGCAGCCTGTCCCCGTCCACGCCTCCGGACGTGTTGACTGCCTGCAGATCCATGCCGGCTTCCAGCGCTTCGACATCGGCCCGAAGATTCAGACGCTGTCCCGCCTGCATCAGCGTGTTCACGTCGTGCTGGGCCATGCTCAGCACGCCACGGGGCCGGTGGTACTTGAAGCTGCGGCCGAGCACGCGCACCCCGGCGGCCCAGAGTGCGCTGCTGGGAACGTCGCCTTCGAAGCCGCGGTACGCGCGGCCCTCGAAGCGGAAATCGATCGGGCGCTGGCGGTCGATCCACTCGCCAGGCAGAGGTGGCAGACGGTCGGTCATGCTCCGCCCACCTCCATGGAGCCTTCACCGGGGAGCCAGGTGCGGATCACCCGGTCGGCGACGACATCGCGCTCCGCGTGGAACCACGTGCCGCTGGCGGTGTGATACCACCACTCGATCTTGATGCCGGGAATGCCGCTACGGTGAAAGACATAGCGGGCCCACTCGGGGTCGCTGCAGTCTGAAGCCGGCATGGGACGCACTTCGCCGCCGTAGACGAACTCGGAAACGGGCCTGGGTCCGTTCACCGGACAGGTGAGCAGTTTCATGACCCTCTCCTGCGGCCAGAATCAATGACCAACACTTGCAGCCCCCTTCTCTCCCGTGAGCTGATAGGTCTCGAAGCGCGAGAGGTTGAAACCCTCGATGAGCGGATGATTGCGGTCGTTGGCGACGGTGTAGGACATGGTCTTGCCGCACACGGGCGTGGCCTTGAATCCACAGGTGCCCCAACCCGCATCGAGATAGAACCCCTCGACCGGTGTCTTGCCGAGGATGGGCGCGAAATCGGGCGTCATGTCCGCCATGCCGGCCCACTGCCTGTTCACGCGGACGTTCGACAGGAAGGGGAACATGTCCAGCATGTGCGCCGACAACCCCTCCACGAAGTCCAGGGTCGAGCGTGTCGACTGGACCTCGTAGGGGTCGAGCGACGCGCCCATCACCAGTTCGCCGCGGGCGGACTGGCTCACGTAGATGTGCAGGCTGCCGGACACCAGGATCGGATCGAGCCATGGCTTCATCGGCTCGCTCACCATCGCCTGCAACGGGTGCACGTAGATGGGCGTGGTGAGACCCACCATGTGCGTCACCCTCGGCGTGAATCCCGCTACCGCGCAAAGCACCTTGTTCGTGGCGATGTAGCCCTGGTTCGTATGGACGCCCCTCACCTTGCCACCCTGCACGTCGATGGCGGTGACTTCGGTCTTCTGGTGGATCTCCACCCCGCGCCGATCGGCGCCGCGTCCGTAACCCCAGGCCACGGCATCGTGCCGGGCGATGGAACCGGGCGCGTGATACAGCGCCCCCAGGATGGGCGCATGACCGCCGCAGGTGATATCGATCTGCGGGCTGGCCGCCTTGACCGCGTCCGGCCCCACCAGTTCGCTGTCGACGCCCAGGTGCTTGTTGACCTCGGCGCGCCAGCGCATGGTGCGCACGGCGGAATCAGTGTGGGCCAGCGTGAAGTGGCCCCTGTTGGCATAGAAGAGGTTGAGATCGAAGTCCGCGGACAGGTCCTGCCACAGCCGCACGGATTCGTCGTAGAACGCCACGCCTTCGGGCGTGAGGTAGTTGGACCGGATGATCGTCGTGTTGCGGCCGGTGTTGCCGCCCCCGATGTAGCCCCGCTCCAGGACCGCGACGTTGCGGATGCCGTGGTCCCGCGCCAGATAGTAGGCGCTCGACAGCCCGTGGCCGCCGCCGCCGATGATCACCACGTCGTAACTGCTCTTCAGCCGATCGGGCCGCCGGAACATGCGCGGCTCGGGATGCTCACGGCTCAGGGCGAATCGGAGGAGTTGGTAGGCCATGGGGGAAGATCAGCGGAAGACGACGGTCTTGCGGCCATTCAGGAAGACGCGGTCCTCGAGGTGATATCGCAGGCCCCGGGCCAGCACGGTCTTCTCGATGTCCTGGCCGTATTGCACGAGGTCTTCCGGCGCGTCCGCGTGGTCGATGCGGATCACGTCCTGCTCGATGATCGGACCCTCGTCGAGATCCGTGGTCACGTAGTGGCAGGTGGCGCCGATGAGCTTGACGCCACGCTCGTGCGCCTGGTGATAGGGCTTGCCGCCGATGAAGCTGGGCAGGAAGCTGTGGTGGATGTTGATGATCTGGCCGGACAGACGTTCGCACATTTCCGGCGACAGGATCTGCATGTAGCGGGCGAGCACCATGACTTCGCCTCCCGCTTCCCGATAGAGCTGCTCCACCTTGCCGTAGGCCTCGGCCTTGTTGTCCGGGGTGACCGGAACGTGATGGAACGGTATTCCGTGCCATTGGACGAGGTCCCGGTAACTCTCGTGGTTGGAGATGACGCACGGAATGTCGATGTTGAGATCCTTCGACTGCCAGCGCGACAGCAGGTCGTACAGGCAGTGCGCCTGCTTCGACACGAGGATCACGACCCGCTTTCGCTCCGCGCTGTCGTTCACGCGCCATTTCATGCCGTATTCGTCGGCAATGGGAAGCATCAGGGAACGAAACTCCGGGAGATCGACCGAAAGCGACGACGCCACGATCTCGATTCTCATGAAGAGCCGCCCGGACTGCGGATCGACGTAGTGGTTCGCCTCCGTGATCCAGCCTTGGTGGCGGGCGACGAGCCCGCTGATGGCGGCGACGATTCCGAGGCGTCCCGCACAGGACAGGGTAAGGGTGTAACGGCGAGTGGAAGCAGACATTTGACTCATTCGGCCCTGGAAGCACATCGGTGAAGGAAGTGCATCCCAAGCAATATTTTTTCGCAGGATGCACCATTGGTATCTGTGAGTCAACAACCTTGACTCACAGGAAACTTTCGGCGGATTGGAACAGAGCTGTTCGCCCGGATGTCCGGACGCAGGCCGATTCAGTCCCGGGAGCGGAACCGTCCGAACGTGGAGCCTGCCTCTGGCCCCAGACAATCCTCACCATAGACGGCGCGGGCTCTGACATCGAGGTCGCCGGGGACCGGAAAGTGTTCGCGAAAAAACCGCTTGGTGGAACTTGCGGACTGCGCAGGCAGAGAGGCAAGACGCTGCGCAAGCTGGAGGGAACGTTCTTCGACCTCCCCCGCCGGGACGACGATTTCGGCGAGGCCCAGAGCGCCGGCCTCGCTGCCGTCGAGTGCGCCCACCCCCCAGACGAGCCAGCGCGCGCGGGCCATGCCGACCCGCCCTGCCAGCGCTTCGATTCCCCAGGGCGGGAAGAAGCCCAGTTCCACTTCCGGTAGACGCCACACTGCGTCGGCCGCCGTGACCACGGCATCGCATCCGATGGCCAGCATGAAACCACCTCCCAGCGCGAAACCATGGACACCGCACACGACAGGCTTGTCCAGATCGCGCAAGGCCCGCATGAGGGCCGCCTTGCGCTCCGCCACATGGAGCCGCTCCGCAGGAGACAGGCGGGCCATTTCCTTGACGTCGCTGCCCGCGCAGAAGCCCGGACCTTCGCCACGCAACAGAATGGCCCTTACCGCCGGATCGCTCGCCGCCTGGGCGAGCGACGCGATCAGACGTTCGGTGGTCTCAAGGTCCAGCGCGTTGCGGACCTGCGGACGTGACAGGACGAGTTGCCGGACGTGCGCGGGGGAAGGCATGGACAAGCGAGTCCTGCGGGACGGAGTGCCCGATTGTAGTCGTCCATGGCGAACCCTGGCGCGCGACAGGGCAGTCCGGCGCTGCCGCGCGCGCCGGTGTGCAGGATCAAAGCGCCCTGAGGTATGCCACCAGCGCGCCCTTCTCCCCGGCTTCGAGGCGCAACCCCAGCACCAGATTGAAGAACTCCACGGTGTCCTCCAGCGTGAGCAACCGGCCGTCGTGCAGATAGGGCGGCGTGTCCTTGATGCCGCGCAGCGTGAAGGTCTTGATCGGCCCCTCGGCCCCGTTGTCCTGCCCGTTGATCACCTCGGCGACATAGAAGCGCTCCAGATGGAGATCGTGCATCTGATGATCCATGAAGGCCGGCCCGGAATGGCACTGGCTGCAGGTTCCCTTGCCATGAAAGATCCGCTCGCCTTCCAGTTCCGCCCGTGTGGCCTTGCGCGGATCCAGCCTTCCGAAGGCGTCGAGCTTGGGTGCCGGCGGAAAGTCGATCATGTTCTGCATCTGGGCCATGAGGGATACCTGATTGGTGCGGTTCGGCTGATGCGAGCCCTTCTTGTCGGCAGAGACGTGGTCGCCGTTGAAGTACGCCGTGCGTTGTTCGAACTCTGTGAAATCCTCGACGGAACGCAGGGACCGCTTGGAGCCGTGGATCTGCTGATTGAAAAGCCCGCGCAGGCTCGTCGTGTCGATCCTGAAGCGGCGCGCCTGCGGACGCGTGTCGGGGTTCAGGTGGAATGCACCGTTGGTATTGAAGTTGGCATGGCAGTCCAGACAGGCCACCCCGAATTGGGGATCCGCGACCTTCCGGTCATCGGTTTGATTGAACTCCTCCTGCGGAAACGGCGTGAGCAGCAGCCGCAGTCCTTCCATCTGGACCGGCGTGATGATGCCGTTGAACAGCTGGAAGAAGTTGCGCGTCGTGACAAGCTGCCCCTTGGAGACATCGCCCAGTTCCGGACGCATCTGCAGGAAGATCGGCGGCGGGAACTCCGGAAGCAGATGGTCTGGCAGATCGAACTCCGCATCGAAGCGCAGGAGCGTGCGCCGCTCCTGCCGGTCGATCTCGTCGATCTCGAACTGAGGAAACACCATGCCGCCGGTCTCGTGCTTCACATGGGGCAGCGGCCGGAACCCCCCCGGGAAGAGATCGCGCTGCCGGATCTCCTCCGGAGGCATCTGGCTCAACCTTTCCCACGAGAGTCCCTGTGGCAGTCTGACCCTTGTGCCTCCCTGAATGGCGCGCTTGCCCCCCGACATCCGGATGCCCGTCGGCCGGTCCGACAGATCGTAGCGTTCCTCCAGCAAAGCCCGTTGCCGCGCATGCACCTTGGGCTTGTTCGCCTCGTCGCGCGCCTTCGAGGTACGGAAGTCGATGTCCGGAACCGTCTTGCGGTAGGTCCCCACGATCCCTTCGTCGTCGGTCGCGAATTCAGCCCCGGGGGCTGCCCATAGAAACACACTCGTTCCCAGCGCCATGGCGCCTGCAAGCTGACTGACGATTCGGGTGCGATTCATGGCGCCCTCCGCGGGGTTGTGGAACCCGCGAGTGGGCAATCTGGACGCCTGGACTGCTGGCCGGCCGCCGTGACCGCCGGGAATGGCAGGACCCCGAATTGCCGCTGACCCGGCCCGTCGATTCCCAGGGAGCCGGCCATGAAGGCACCGCGCGCAGTCCTGTTCGTGATCGTCTCGTGTGCGGCCGTCCCCGCCCAACCCGCCGACAGCGCGGGTGCCACGAACGGCTCGTCGGTCCAGGCCACGCCATCGGGCAGCGCACCGAGGGCACCCGGCGCCGTCGCGACCGAAGACCGGGAACTCCTCCTGGCTCTGGTCCAGGGGAATCTGGCGGAGGTCGAAGCCGGGCAACTCGCCGGCAGGAAGTCGCCCAGCAAGGCGATCCGCTCGTTCGCCCGCACCATGGTCGATGACCATTCGGCCACTCTGAAGGAACTGCGGGCTCTGGCGGCACGCCTGGGTGTGGCGGCGCCGGATGAGACGGACGAAGCACATCGTGCCCAACTCGCCGCACTGTCACGCGCCTCGGGCAGGGAGTTCGATCTCCAGTATGTCCGGAACGCCGGGGTGGCGGATCACGACAGGACCCTCGCGCTGCTCGAGAGGGGAGCGTCGTCCGGCAATCCGGAAATCCGCGACTTCTCCCGGAAAACCTTACGGACAGTGACGCTCCACGCGCAGTGGGCTCGGCGGCTCTCCGCGAAGCAATGACGTACCGTGCGGCGCCAGGGAATTCCGCTCGAGGGCCCGTGAATACGGGTCGCCTGGAGCCCCTCCGTCAATACTCATGCCGAAGCCACACCCGACCGCAACCGCAATCCGCAGTTCTGTCGCCATGGTCCACGGCGACGGGGCGTCTTCGGGAGCCCCGCTCGTACGCTCCCCGCGAACCCGTCATCCATTGAGACGGGGACCCAGCGGCGCGGGCGAATCCGGCCCGCGCCGGGTCGGCGGCGGTGGGGTTGCGACGTCCGGGGCAAACTTGTTCCGGTACATTCGCAGCACCTCCGGAAGTTGCAGCACGTCCAGCGGCTTGACCAGATGCAGGTCGAATCCCGCGGCCATGGCCTGGGCGCGATCGCCCTCCTGGCCCCACCCTGTGACGGCCACGAGAAGCATCCCGGCGCGCGGCGGCTGGGCTCTCAGAAGCCGTGCGACATCGTATCCGTTCATCGTGGGCAGGCCGATGTCGACGAACGCGATGTCCGGAAGCATTTCCCGCGCGCGATCCACTCCCGCGGGCCCGTCGTGCGCCACCACGACATCGTGACGCATCTCGCGCAGGATGACGGCGAGGCTGTTGGCGAAATCGACGTTGTCGTCGACGATCAGCACACGCAGCCCCTGAGGCCCCGCATCCGCCGGGGCCTCTCCTGTGGAAACCTCGGCCGGCTGATAGGCCAGAACCATCGGCAGGCGGACCCGGAAGCAGCATCCTCGTCCCCGCCCTTCGCTCACAGCCTCTATGTCCCCGCCGTGCATCTCGATGAGCCGGCGGGACAACGCGAGACCGACACCGAGGCCGGATTGGACGCGCCGCTCGATGGAAGAATCGAGCTGCGTGAACATCTTGAACACTTCGGGCAGCAGTTCCGGTGCGATGCCGACGCCGTTGTCGACCACATCGACCGTGACCGACCCATTGTCCGCCACGGCACGCACGTCGATCGCCCCGCCCTCATCCGTGTACTTGGCCGCGTTGTTGAGCAGATTGGAGAACACCTGCGCGAGCCGGGCCGAATCGGCATCGAGCAGGATCTCGGCTCTCGGCAGATCCACGCGCAGCGAATGACCACGGGAATCCACGAGCGGACGTGCGATCTCGATCGCGTTGGCCAGCACGCTCTGCAGGCTGACGATCTCCTTGCGCAGCGTCAGCTTGCCCGTGGTGATCCGGGAAACGTCGAGCAGATCGTCCACGAGCCGGACGATCTGCCGCAACTGCCGCTCCAGCATGTCCTTGGCCGATTCCATGATCTCCGGCCGGTCCGGCGCCACGCGCATGAGATGAAGCGCATTGCTCATGGGGGCGAGCGGATTTCGCAACTCGTGCGCGAGCGTGGCCAGGAACTGGTCCTTCATGCGGTCCGCCGTGATCAGCGCCTCGGATCGCGCCCCGATCTCCGCAAGCATGGTGTTGAAAGCATCGACCAGATAGCCGATCTCGTCCGACGTGGTCTTCTGCACCCGCAGCGAGAAGTCCCGCGTGTTGATGACCTGGTGCGCCGTCTCCGCCACGGCCACGATGGGTTCGGTGATCTTGCGCTGGAGCCAGATGCCGATCGCCACGGCCGCGAAGAGGCTCAGGACGAAGACCGCGAACAGGATGGCCGCGTAACTGCGGATACGGTCCGCCAGCCCGTACGTCGCTCGCAGATACACGGAACCCACGAAGGAGGACCCGTCGACGATGGGCTTCACGAGCGTGATCAGCTCTCCATCGACGACCATGCCGGACTTGTCCGCAACGGCAGGGGGATGCGGCTGATCGGCATCGCGGACGAAACTCGCGAAGAGCCTGCCGTGCTCGTCGTACAGTGCCGCCGCCAGGATGGCCGGCCGGCTTCGCAGCAGGAGCAGATTTTCCCGGGCGACACGGGCGTCCTCGAAGGCGATGGCCGCCGAGCTGGAGATGCCCAGGATGTCGGCCTGGGCCGAGAGGTCCTGGGCCCAGCGATTCTGGTAGGTTCTTGCCTCGTAGGTGAGCAGCGCGATCGCCGAGATGACCAATGCGATGGCGGTCACCGCGCCCAGCAGAAGCAGCAGCTTCGCCCGTACCGACCGGGCCACCCGCTCCATCATCGCCACGCGAAGGTCTCGTGCGAGGGTGCGCCGGCCAGATGGAATGCGCCGTCACGGCCCAGCAGGGTATCGCCGAGGAACCCGAGGGCCCGATGCAGGAGATGAGATCCCCGGCCCGCGTAGCGCGATCCGCTCGCATCCGACTTGCGAATCCGGACCGCCACCGTCAGCAGCCTGGAACTGACGGTGAGCCCCGCACGGGTGGCCGCTTCCAGGGAGATCTCGAACTGCAGGCGGTCGCCCGAGGGCACGAAGTTGATCGTGCCGCCCCGGTCCAGACCGTCCGGCCCGTCCGTGATCACCAGTACCGGGCGTTCCCTGGCATTGTCGATGAGCCTCTGCCCGCGTGTCGTGTCGGTGCGTGCCACGTAAAGGGCATGCACTCCGGCTTCCTCGCGCACCAGCACCACCTCGATCCGCCGGTTGTTGATGCGCCGCGTCCGGGCGACGCGAACGAGTTCCGCAGCGACATCGTCGTATTCCATGGTGCCGATCAGCACGGGATCCTCGGCCGAACGGAACGATTCGGCGGGCCAGGTCACGTATTCGAGAAAGCGATAGATGTAGGCCGCCTTCACTGCTGCGGCCGTCGCCACTTGCCCGTGCGCGCAGAGGCTGACTGCCCAGACAAGCGCGATCAGGACCGCACGCACGCCAAGCACTCTCCCGTTCATCGTGTCGCTCCCGGGCGCCACAGTGCCTTGAAGAAGATCGTGCGGGCGAACTCGGGCCGGCTCGGGAACGGACCGAACTCGGGATGGCTGTGATCGAATGCATTCTTCACGCTGACGGACAGCTCCAGCGGCCGGGTGACCCGCCAGCCCAGTCGCGCATCCACGGCGGTGTAGGCCGGCACGGCCGGGTCAGGCAGGTCGCCCACGTGACGCACTGCGACGTCCAGTTCGTGGCGGCTGGAAAGATCCCACGACGCGCGCATCGTGATCCAGTGGTCGAGATCGTTGCCTTGCACGGCGACTCCGCCTGCGCTCAAGCTGCCGGGTTCCAGCCGCAGTTGCATGCGCTGGAACACCGCCCCGGCGGAAAGGCGGAAATTGTCGCTCACCCGATAGGTGCCCCACGCCTCCGCGCCGTGAGCCGTGCCCTCCATTCTGTTCCGGATTTCCAGTCCACCCCCGGCCGGCAGCGGCTCGAAGCTGCGCAGCCGGTCGTACCAGTGATGGAAGACCGTGAGGGAATAGGAGAAACCCGGCGACGCCTGGGCGCGGTAACCGATCTCCAGCACCTCGGCAATCTCCGATTGGAATTCCGGACCGCCTCTTACCGTGGTGGGACTGATGCCCATCGAGTGGAACTCGCGATCCACGCGCGATGGCGCCCGCACGGCACGCGTTGCAGCGAGCCACACCATCCGTTCCCAGGACAGCCGCCAGGCGAGCCGCGCATTCGGCAGCACTTCCGCACCCGTGTAGCTGTTGTGCTCCACCTTGAGTCCCAGGGTGAGATCCACCGTCGGCGTCAGCGCGATCTCGTCGTGCGCGAACAGATGCCACGACTGCAGGGTACGGGATCGCGGAAGAAATGCCGGGGCGAAAGGGATCTCCTCGGTCTTCGAATCGGCGTTGCGATATCCCCCGCCCCACAGGACGCGGTGAGCGCCATGGGGCCTCAACGCGTGATGAATCTCCGCATCGGCGATGTCGAGCTTCTCCCGCACAGCCCCCGGCTGGTCGCGCTCGACACGGTCGTAGTACCCCTGCACCCGCAAGCTGGACCCGTCCTGGAACGAGCGGGTCCAGCGTCCGATGAGGTTGGCTCCTTCGAGATCGCGAAAGCCCCCGGTGGTCTGGTCGATCCGCGCGCGGTAGGCATCGCCCTGCACCATGATCGCGTCCTGCCGGACCGTCCAGTCGCCGCGGAATCCCGCCTGCGCCCGCTCTGCCGCGTCGACGAGCGCCGTCCCGTCCTGACGGCTCGTTCCCTCATGTTCCGTCAATCGTCCATAGAAACGCAGGCTGCCGTGTTCGCCCAGCTCCGTACCGTACCGGAGCGTGTTGATGCGTGAACGGTCGCCCGCGCCGAGCGAAACCATCGCTCCCTGTGTCTGGGCGGCAGAACGGGTGATGATGTTGATCACGCCGTTCACCGCATTCGCACCCCACAGCGTGGTGCCGGGACCGCTGATGACCTCGATGCGTTCCACGTCCTCCAGGACCACGTCCTGCGCGTCCCAGAACACGCCCGAGTACAGCGGGGAGTACAGAATCCTCCCGTCCTGCAGCACCAGCATCTTGTTGCCGAGACCGGACGAGAACCTCTCGCGCTCACGACATAGCCTGCAGCCGACGTGCGAGCGACATTCAGATTTGGCGCGAGACGAAGCGCCTCGGGCAATGTCTGGGCTGCGGACCGGCGGATGTCGTCCGCATTGATGACGAAGATGGAGGCCGGGGCTTCGATGAGCCGCTCTTCGCGCCGCGACACCGATGTGACGACGACGTTGCCGAGCTGTTCCAGTGTCAGATCCGCCAGATCCGGAACCGATGGTTCGGCCAGTCCCGGCGACGTGATGCCGGCACAGAGGATGGCGCCGAGCGCAAGACGCGTTGCCGCAACGACGCGCGAAATCCTCCTCGTCTTCTCCTGCAGGCGCATGCCGGTACTCGCAATCTGATGGCCCCGGCTGGCTGCGGCGTTCTATGACGCCGTCTTCGGACAGTATAAACAACGTTCCGATGCCGATTGCGGATGATCGGCGGCCGACTGCTCAGACCTGCATTGCTTTACATACCCGCGGACGTCAGGCCGCCATCGACGACGATTTCCGTCGCCGTGATGTACCGCGCCTCGTCGGAAACGAGGAACAGGATGCAGTGCGCGACATCCCACGCATCGCCCATTCGCCCCATCGGCACCAGGGCGTTTCGCCGCTCGATGAGAGCGGCCAGATCTCCGCCCCCGACGGTCCTGGCAAGCCGTTGCTCCACGAGGGGCGTGTGCATGAGCCCCGGCACGACTGCATTGCACCGGATGCCGTGCTTCGCATGCGCCAGGGCCACGGACTTCGTGAGCGCCAGGATGCCCGCCTTCGACGCGGAATAGGCCACATGGACGCGTTCGGTGCCCATTCTCAACCCCGCCACGGAAGACAGGTTCACGATGGCACCCCGGCCCTGACCGACCATGACCGGCAACACGAACTTGCAGCCCAGGAACGCCGTCTTGAGGTTGTGCGCCATCTGGGCATCCCACACCTCTTCGGTCATCGTCACCGGATCCCCGGGCGCCGATCCTCCGACATTGTTCACCAGGATGTCGATGGTGCCGAACGTGCTCCGGCAGAGGTCGACCGCCTTCTCGACCTCCGCTGCCCGCGTCATGTCGCAGACGTGCGTCACGCAGCGTCCGCCTTCCGACTCGACGAGACGCCCGGTCTCTTCCAGCGAAGCCGCGTCGCGGTCCAGCGCAAGGATCGAGGCTCCCTGCCGCGCCAGGAGTACCGACGTTGCCCGCCCGTTGCTCCACCCCGGCCCGACGGAACCGGCCCCGGCCACCAGGGCCGTCCTCCCTTCCAGTTTCAGCACGCGGCCCCCTCCCGTTCGCGGCCCGTCCGGATGCAGCGCATGGCCGTCATGATGCGAGCCTCAGAACTCGTAAAGACGCGCGGGATTGTGCACGAGGATTCTCGCGCGGAGCGATTCGTCCGGAGCCCAGATCGCAAGCTGGTTCATGAGCCGTCCGTCGTCGATGGGATGCGCGGGCGGGATCTCCAGGCGATTCCGTCCCGCCGGCGTGGCGCCGCTCGGATGGGGCCAGTCGGTACCCCACAGAACCCTGTCCGCGTTGGCCTCGATGAGCGCACGCGCAAAGGGCACGATGTCGGGAAAATCCGGTGCGAGGCTGGAAGACCGGTAGGCACCGGAGATCTTCACGTAGGCGTGGCCGGTCCGGACCAGGTCCACGAGATCGGCGAACCCGCGTTGACCGATGCCAGCGGAGGCGACCGCCCCGCCGAAATGATCGAAGACGACGGGTACGGGTGCCTGCCGGACGATGTCGGCCACGGCCTCGATGGTCGGCGGATGGGTGAAGATCTGCACGTGCCAGCCCCGCGCCGCCGCGCGCCGCAACGCGCGCCCGAGTGCCACCTTGGCGACGTCCGGATCGTGGATGCCGGCGGTGGAAAGGTTGAGCCGCAGGCCTCGCACGCCGGCCGCGTGCATCGCGTCCAGTTCTCCGTCCGCCGTGTCGTCGTTGATGACCACGACCCCGCGCGCATCGCCACCGCGTGCCCTCATGCCGTACAGCGTTGCAGAGTTGTCCGTGCCGTAGACACTGGGCGTGACGATCACCACCCTGCGCACATGCAGCGCGGCGTGCAGCGCCGCCATTTCGTGCGGCAAGGCGGTCTCCGGTGTGTACGCACGCGCGGGATCGAACGGATACTCCGCGGGTTCCCCATGAATGTGCGTGTGGCAGTCGCAGGCGTCTTGCGGCACCGCGAAGTTCACGGCAGTGGAAGGCTGGGGCGCTCGTCCAGCGCGAATACTGTGGTTCATGGCGGATCCGGGTTCTGCCGAGGCTGCGCACTCTACCGCCAAGCGGGGACACGCGACAGCACGCCCGAACCCCGGTTCCGCACGGAACCCGCGACCAGGATTCTCCGTGTCAGCGGGAAACCGGGGATCCCGCCCCGAACTTGCGATACGCTTCCAGCCCAAGCCGACTCCTGAACGATCCACCGGACATGACCACCGCTGCACTCCCCACCGTGGAACGCGCCCGCCGGTACGGGCTGGGCGAACTGCTCTGGCGCAGTTCCCGCCGCGTGCCCGACAAGATCGCGCTTGCGTATGGCGATCGCCACTGGACGTACGCGCAGCTCGACGAGACCGTCAACCGCGTCGCCAATGCCCTTGCAGCTCGCGGCATCGCCAAGGGCGAGCGCATCGCGCTGCTGTCCCACAACAACGACACGTTCGTGCTGCTCAACTTCGCCGCGGCGCGCATCGGTGCGATTCTCGTGCCGGTCAATTTCATGCTGAACGCGCAGGAGGTCGCCTACATCCTCCAGCACAGCGAGGCCGTGGCGTTGATCGTGGAAGACAGATTGCATCCCGTGGGCGAAGCCGCTCTCGCGCTCATACCGCCCACGGTGCGGCTGAAGGCCATCATTCCCGACCATGGCGACCCTCTGCCTTCAGGCTGGGAAGACACGGACCGCTGGCAGCGCCATGCCGATGCGACGCCTCCCGACGTGGCAATAGGCGACGACGAGCCGGTGCAATTGCTCTACACCAGCGGGACGGAATCGCGGCCGAAAGGCGCCACACTGTCTTCGCGCAACTACATCTCCCAGTACGTGAGCTGCATCGTGGACGGCGAGATGAGCGGCGACGACATCGAAGTCCACGCTCTTCCCCTCTTTCACTGCGCCCAGTTGCACTGCTTTCTCTCGCCCGGCCTGTATCTCGGCGCCACGAACATCCTTCTGCCTGGCGCCGATCCTGCCGCGCTGCTCGCCGCGATCGAACGGAACCGTGCAACGAAGCTCTTCTGCCCGCCCACGGTGTGGATCGGCCTGCTGCGGCACCCGGATTTCGACAGGCGCGACCTGTCCTGCCTTCGCAAGGGGTACTACGGCGCGTCGATCATGCCCATGGAGGTGGTGAAGGAACTCTCCGAACGCCTGCCGGGCCTGCGCCTGTTCAACTTCTACGGACAGACCGAGATGTCGCCGGTGGCCACGGCGCTCAGGCCCGAGGACCAGTTGCGCAAGCTGGGTTCGGCAGGCAAGGCATGCATCAACGTGGAAACGCAGATCGTGGACGACGACGACCATCCGGTGCCGCCCGGCACCGTGGGCGAGATCGTCCACCGGGGGCCACACGTGATGCTGGGATACTGGAACGATCCGCAGAAGACCGCAGAGGCGTTCCGCCACGGCTGGTTTCACAGCGGCGATCTGGGCGTGATGGACGAGGAAGGCTATCTGCGGGTGGTCGACCGCAAGAAGGACATGATCAAGACGGGCGGGGAGAACGTCGCGAGCCGCGAAGTGGAAGAGACGATCTACCAGCACCCGGCCGTGGCCGAAGCGGCAGTGTTCGGAACGCCGCACCCGACCTGGATCGAGATGGTCACGGCGGCCGTCGTGCGCAAGGCGGGACAGTCCCTCGACGAAGACACCCTCATTGCCCATTGCCGCGAACGTCTTGCGCATTTCAAGGCCCCCAAGCGCGTGGTGTTCGTGGACGCGTTGCCCAAGAACGCCAGCGGCAAGATCCTCAAGCGCGAACTGCGGGAGTCGTTGAAGGACGGCTAGCGACGGTTGGTTCGCGAACAGGCGTCCTCGGCCCTCACGTCGTGACGCGCGCCTGACCTCGTCCGGATGCCCGCAGGGTGCCTGGACGCGACGCCCCTATCGGTTGGCCTTCAGGTAGGCAATGATCTTCCGGCGGATCTCCGCGTCGGGCTGCTTGTAGAACATGTAGACGCCGGGCACCCATGCCTGCGGATTGGTGATCCAGACGTTGAGGGACGCGTCGTCCCAGACGAGATCCTTGAGGGTGGCGAGCAGGGTGCTCGAGTAGTCGAATCCGGGAACGCTCCCCGCCTTTCTTCCGTAGACGCCGTTGAGCGGCGGACCGAAGGGCGGCGCGAAGGCGAGCGTCACCGGGACATCGCTGCGTCCGTGCTGCGCCGCAGCGAGCACCATTCCGGGCCCCCGCGCGGGAAGCAGCGCCTCGCTCGCGTCCACTGCAGCAGCCTTTCCATGACAGATCTGACACTGGGCCGTGTAGAGCTTCTCGCCTTCTGCGAGATCCACGTCTTCCGCCGCGAATGCAGCTGCGGCTGACAGCATCAGCAAGACACCTGCGCCTGCGAGCCTGAGTCTCATCCTGAAACCTCCCTGGGCTGCGTTTGCCTCCGGCGCACAAGGACCGTCCCTGCTGCGCGCGGGTGCGCGAAATCTCCGTCAAAGCGTGTTCCCAACCGTTGACCCATGTCAACCGCGCCGTGATTCGGTGGCACGCCCACGCTCCAACGGTTTATCTTGCGGCTTTGGTGATCGTCCTTCGTGTCATGGCCTCCGCCCACTCGCAACCCCCTTGCCCACCGATCGGACTCCGTGCATCGCCGACCCGTTTCCTGCCTGGCTCTCGCCCTCGCGTTGTCGGTGCCTTCGTCTCCGGCCATACCTGCCGGCGAGGCTCCCCAGCGCAATTCGAACGACAGCCTCGTCAGTTCCCGCTCCGACGCGGAGGCGTACCTGCAGCCGATCGCCGGCCTCCCCCGGCAATCGCTGCAGGCTTTCAACCGGGGACGCCACCACTTCGACAAGAAGTGGGCATCGGTCACGTCGCTTCAGTTCGAATGGGGACTGGGACCCACCTACATCGCGAAGAGCTGCGGCGAATGCCACGGCGGGGCCGGACGTGGCCGCCCTCCTGCGTCCCCGGACGAACAGCTCCTTTCGATGCTCGTGCGCATCTCGGTTCCCGGTACCGGCGAGCATGGAGAGCCCGTTGCGCATCCCGCCTACGGCGATCAGTTGCAGAACGGGGCTCTGCGCGGCCCGTTTCCGGACTTTGCCTATCACACGGCTCCGGTCCCCCCGGAAGCCGAACTCCATGTCGATTGGCAGGAACACGTCGTCACGCTGGGCGACGGCGAGCAGGTGCCGCTTCGGCGCCCCCTTCTTCGCGCAACGAATCTCGCCTTCGGCGAGTTCGGTCCCCAGGCCATGTTTTCGTTGCGACTTGCCCAGCCGGTCTTCGGATTGGGGCTGCTCCAGGCCGTTCCGGATGCCGCGCTGCTGGAGCGCATGGAAATGCAGCGATCGCTCGGTATGAACGGTCGGGTGAACCGGGTGTGGGATGCGGTCAACGCGCGCGTGGCCATCGGGCGTTTCGGCTGGAAAGCGAATCAGCCCAGTATCCGGCAGCAGATCGCCGTGGCTGCGCTGGGGGACATGGGCCTCACCTCCCCCTCTACCGCGCCCAGAACTGCCCGCATGTGCAGACACTGTGTGCAGCGCAGACGCCTGGCAACGACCCCGAACTGGTGACGACCGACTGGGACGAACTGGAGTTCTGGACGCTCGCTCTGGCGGTGCCGGCAAGACGCAGTAGCGGCGATCCGCTGGTGCAGCGCGGCGAGACGATCTTCGGCGAGGCAGGGTGCAGCACTTGTCACACGCCGCAGATGAAGACCGCTCAAGAGTTCCCGCCGCTTCCGGCGCTCGCCGGACAGACTTTTCATCCCTACACCGATCTGCTCCTGCACGACATGGGTGAAGGGCTGGCGGACGGGCGTCCCGATTTCGAAGCCGGCGGACGCGATTGGCGCACGCCGCCGCTGTGGGGCATCGGCCTGTCGGAAACCGTGAACGGGAGCCCGGCCTACCTGCACGACGGGCGCGCCCGGAACTTCACGGAGGCCATCCTGTGGCACGGGGGCGAGGCGACGGAGTCCCGCAACACGTTCCGTTCGATGCCGTCACAGGATCGGCAGGCACTTCTGAAATTTCTGGAATCGCTCTGACCGGTTTCGAACACGACGAGCCGGCGGCCTCCCGGTCGACGGTCCGCGTGAGGCCGCCCCGCGGCGGAATCCGGACTCCTGTTCGCGTCCTTCTTCACGAAGACAGGGCCGACACCATCGCATCGCAGCAGAACTGCAAAGCGAGCCGATGCAGCCGCACGTTCGAGATCCCCGTCCGCATTTCACGGTGACAGGCGCCGCGATGCCGCCTCTGCCCGCAGCGCAACAAGAAGGACATGCGCAGCGTTTCTTGCGGCCTGGTTCGCTGCACTGCAACTGACCATCGATCCTCCCGATCGCGCAGGCGACCCTCCAGTTTCGATGGAGCTTCTTCTGTCACGGTTGCCATGTCGGTTGCCATGTCGAACGTTTGATCACCAATAATGTCATCGCCATTGCCACGCGTTTTCCCAATGCCTGACTGGCAAAACGCCTCGCGGAATCCTTGACACGCCCCTCTCGCTCGCGAAATATCGCGGCGCGGGTTCGCCATGGGCCCATGCTTGGGTCCACGATGCTCAAAGTACCCGTCCCAAACCACGATAAAGGGAGGTAGGAAAATGAGTGAAAGACCGGCAGGATGGTTGTCGGACAAGGAACTGGAAGAAGTTCTACCGGCGGACAAGGCAGCATTCCGTTCGCCCATCCCCACCCAGATCGTTTCCAATGGCGAATACAACCCGCCACCCCAGACCGCGCAACAGCGGCAGGTCGAAGGCCTGATCAACGAGTACAGCGACAAGTACGCCAAGTACCACGGCGTGGATCGCCGCAGCTTCCTCAAGTCCGCCTCCGGTTTCGCCGCCGCGTTTCTCGCGATGAACCAGGTGTTCGGCCCGGTATTCAACGTATCGGAGGTCGAGGCGAAGGATCGCGATTTCGCCAACGAGCGTTCACGGCAGCTTGCCAACCAGTTCATCTTCGACGATCAGACGCACTTCGTGCGCGACGACTTCGACAAGGAAGGACTTCTCGGGCTCGGCAAGTATGCGGTCGAGCGGTGGAATCCCGCCATGGCGAAGACCCCCATGACGCTCGCCCGCTACAAGTTCGAGAACTACCTGAAGGAAATCTTCATGGACAGCGACACGAAAGTGGCCCTGCTGTCCAGCGCGCCCTTCGACGATCCGTCGTGGTACCTGCTCTACAACGATCAGCTGCGGGATGCCCGCTCGGTGGTGAACACCATTTCAGGCAGCCGCCGTCTGCTGTCGCACTCCGTCTTCACGCCCGGCACGCCAGGGTGGATGGACGAGGTGGAGAAGTCCATCGCCGAGTACCAGCCGGATTCGTGGAAGGGCTACACGATCGGCGATCCTCTCTCGCCGAGTGCGAAGGGCACGGCATGGCGCCTCGACGACGAGAAGCTGGTCTATCCGTTCTACGAGCGTGCGCGCCAATCGGGTCTCAACCGCATCATCTGTATCCACAAGGGACTGCTTCCGCGCGACTACGAGAAGTCGTGGCCGGGCGTCTGGAAGCACGCCACCGTGGACGATCTGCCGAAGGCCGCCAAGGACAATCCGGACTTCGCCTTCATCATGTACCACGGCGCGCTGCGGATCTTCCTCGAGGATCCTGCGCACGATCTCGCCAAGTTCGAGCAGACCGGCCGTATCGACTGGGTGACCGATCTCGCCCGCATGCGCGACCAGAACGGCCTCACCAACGTGTACGGTGAACTCGGGACGACCTTCGCGACGTGTGCGGTGACGAATCCGCGCATGGCAGCCGCGGTGGTCGGCTCGCTCGTGAACGGTCTGGGTGCCGATCACGTCGTCTGGGGCACGGACTCGGTGTGGTACGGATCGCCGCAATGGCAGATCGAAGCGTTCCGCCGCCTCGAGATTCCCGAGGACATGATGAAGAAGATGGGCTGGAAGATTCGCCTGGGCGACGCCGACAGCAAGGTGAAGCGGATGATCTTCGGAGAGAACTCCGCCCGCCTGTACAACTACCAAGTCACCGCGGACGTGATGGACAAGATGAGCCACGACAAGCTGGCCCAGATGAAGGACGAGTACAACCGCGAAGGCGTGGAGCGCAACAACACGTACTACGGTTACATCGGCAAGAAGTCAGAGACGGCCTGATCGACCAAGCCGTTTCGCGAGTGAACAACGGGGGCCACGAGCCCCCGTTGTCTTGACCATGGTCCTTGTTCCATGGAACAACCCGGCCTGCCCGGCTTCCGGCCGATGCGCCGCCGCACGGTGACCGGATTCGAATCCCGTTCCACGCATCCGCATCCGCCACCTGGAATGCTGGTACATTTGCCGGCAGTCGCCACCACCGTAACCCTTCCTCGATGCGCCATCCACGTTCGAGCCTTGCGGTTCCCGTCGCGGGGTTGTGTCTCGCATGTGTTTGCGGTTCCTCGCCGGCGCAGCAGTACACCGTGATCGATGTCGGCGTGCTGGGCAACTGCGAGAGCACCGCGCATGGCCTGAACAATCGAGGGCAGGTCGTCGGGGACAGCGCGGACCCCAACTTCAGGACATATGCCTTCGCAACCGGTCCGAATGGAGCGGGTATCCGAAATCTGGGTACCCCGGGCGCCGTATTCGGCAATCCCGTGAGCAGCGCGAGAGGCATCAACGACTACGGCACGATCGTCGGCAACCTGGGTAACGGCGATGGTGTCTTCGTCAGTTCTCCCAACGGTACGGGTGGCCCGCTCGTACGGATCACACCTCCCGCCGGCACCGGCGGAATCTACGCCTGGGCCATCAATGCCTCCGGGCAGATCGCGGGCCAGTTTCAGCCCACCTACGGAACGAACCCCGTGAACGCGCCCTTTCACGCGTTCGTGACCGCTCCAGGCGGCGGCGCGTTCACCGACGTGGGTGCATTTCCGAGCCTCTTCAACGACAACGAGACTTACGGCCGGGCGGTCAATGCCACCGGGCAGATCGCCGGTGGCGCATCGGGGTTCTGCAACAAGCAGACGGCCAACGGTTACTTTTGCGGAAGCTTTTCGACCAAGGCGTCGTCCGGGGATCTTTACTCCCTCGGTGTGCTCGGCGCAGAGACCCCTTTTTCGCGCGGCAACAGTCAGTCGTTCGCCCTCGGCATCAATGACAAGGGTCGAATCGTTGGCTACAGCGATACGGTCAATGGCGGCCCGTCCCACGCCTACGTCAGCGACGGCACGACACTGACGGATCTGGAAACGTTCGGTGGCACTTCGAGCCGGGCCAACGCAATCAACAATGCCGGTCAGGTGGTGGGTCAATACACGCTCAACAGTGGCGCGCGGCGAGCCTTTCTCTGGGACGACGCGAGCGGCATGGTCGATCTCAACACCCGCATCGATGCGTCCTCCGGCTGGACGCTCACTGAAGCCGTCGCGATCAACGACAAGGGTCAGATCGCGGCGAATGCCTCGCATCCACGATTCCCAAACTGCTCGCACGCCGTCTTGCTGTCCTGCAAGGACACCGACGGCGATGCACTATGCGATGACTGGGAGCGCAACGGGATCACCGTTCAGACCGCGTCGGGACCGGCGTTCCTGAATCTCCCCGCGATGGGTGCCGACCCCCTGCACAAGGACATCTTCGTGCATGTCGACTATCTGGTCGAAGCGTCCGGATTCAGCCATAACCTTACGCTGGCCGCGCAGAAGCTGCTCATCGATGCGTTCGCAGCACAGGACATACGGCTGCACATCGACTGCGGCTGGAACTGCATCATGAACCCCGTCACGGGGGACAAGTGGTCCACCGCCGGCGACACCATGTCGAAGTCCGCCTCCATCGTCGAGACGGCGCAGCTTGCGGCCCTGGATGAGGGAACTGTCTTTCAGGTGACGGCGCCGTTCATGGAGGCCAACTTCGCGAATGCCCGAGGCAATGGCAAGGCGCAGGAGCGTGCGCAGGTATTTCACTACGCCTTTCTCGGTCACGGCATGAAGAAGCGATCCGACTGCGGGAATGAGGACACCTCATCCGGCCTGAGCCCCGTTCCGGGATCGAACTTCGTGGTGACGCTTGGGCTGAAGCCCGAGGATGCCAGCGGCTTGTACGATTTCGCGCTGGCCGGCACCTTCATGCACGAACTTGGCCACAACCTCGGTCTGCATCACGGCGGCCCGCTGCTCGCCAGCGCATCCGACAGGACTCTCCTATTCACTGGCAAGCCGAACCACTTCAGCGTGATGAACTATTCCTGGCAGATCGCGCTTTGGCGAAAGGTGTCACCCGATACCTTCGCCCCTTTCATCGACTACTCCCGCCATGCGAATCCCACACTGGACGAGGCGGCACTCGAGGAACGCCATGGAATTCGTGGAGCCGCCGACGTCGATCCGCTTCTGGTGATGTACTTCTGCGAGGGATCGGACGAGGCTGTGCTGGTTCGATCGGGAGCGAACAACCCGATCGACTGGAACTGCAGCGCCCTGCCCCTCACCTCCGATGGCATCGATCTCGTTCCCGTGCGGGCGAACGTCAATCATGATTACGAAGACTGCGCGCGCGCACGGCCTCGAATGTCGCCTCTCACGAACTACGGGGAGTGGACGAACCTTCACTTCCGCGGGGGAAACATCGGCAGTGCGTCAGGGGTACCGACGATGCAGGTGGATGTTTCGGGCCTTCCCAGCGAACAGTCGAGCGCGCAGCTCAAGAAGCAACTTTTCCGGATGGCGCAACGTCAGGCCGATCTGGACCACAACGGCAAGGTCGATCTCGATGACGTCGCGGTGTTGCAAAGGGCGCTCAACCGGCCCGCCGCAGGAACGGACCCTCGCGACCTGAACCACGATGGCAGGATAGATGCCCTTGATGCCCGCCTTCTGACAACACTTTGCACCAAGCCTCGTTGCTCACGCTGAGATATCGTCATGAGAATCGTCCTGCACATCTTCCTTTTCGCAATGGTTCTGCTTGCGACAGACGCCAATGCTGTCCAGCTGACGCTCGCCGGTCCCGCGGCGTCGAACACGGTGGGCGCACAAGTGGCCGTGAGCGTGGAGCTTTCCGGCCTGACCGCCGCCGAACCTCCGGGACTCGGATCATTCGATATCGACATTGGTTTCGATCCGGGCATCCTTTCCTTTCAGTCCGCTGGCTTCAGCACAGGACTCGACGCCTTCGGCCTCGGCGATGTCCAGTCCGTCACACCGGGCCCGGGCGTAGTGAATCTCTTCGAACTGTCGCTCGACTCTCCCTCGGACCTGATCGCTCACCAGACCAACGCATTCCGGCTGGCCACATTGATGTTCGTCGCCCTGGCGCCTGGATCGAGCCCACTGACAATCACCATCAACGCGCTGGCGGATGCCGCGGGCCTGGATCTGCCCGCCACCGCGCTGGGAACGAATGTCTCGATCAGTGCGGTACCCGAACCCGCATCCGGTCTCCTGCTTCTGATGGGGCTGGGCCTGCTGTTCATGATGTGCGAACCCCGGAAACGCTGAGGAGCCCGGAATGCCCGCTGGCGTCGGACAAGTCTCGTCAGCGCTGCGTCGTCGAGGCCGCGGAATCGGGCGATGACCCCTCGGACATCGGCTGTCGGTCTGCGATCCGGCGTCAGGGAAAGAACCACCTCCCTCTTCTGCAACGGTCCGCGTCACGCATGTCCGGCGACTCATGATGACTTGCAGGACCCGTTCGTCATGGCGCAAGCTGACCAGAATGACTCGGCGAAACGTCAGCCAGCCATCCCACGAATGTGTCCCAGCCACCAGACTGCCAGAAAGCGCTGCAGTTCCGGGCGATCGAAGTTCGAGGCGGTGGCAACCTCTCCCATGAGGTACTCGAACTCCTCCGCTTCGGGACAATGGTCCCCACGGTGTCCATCGCGCTCTTCCCCGAGCAGGGAGGCTTCGGCAACGAAGTGCTCTCGGGCCATTGCCCTCAACCGCGACATCGCGTCATCGAAGGCTGCTTCATCCGTCCCACCCTTCTGACTCGAGCAAAGATCGGCCAGACGGTTGCACTGCCTGAGCAATGTTTCATGCTGGATATCGAGGATCTCGTATCCGCTGCGGAATGCAGGATCCCATTCGATGTACTGAGGCAAGTGGGCTCCTTTCGAGGCGTTGTCAGAAACCCAGCGACTCGACCACCGCCACCAGATCGGCAAAGCTGGCCTCCCTCAGCCGGGCCGCCAGCGCTCCCTTGTCCAGACCTTCGCACTCGAAGCGGGTGAGCTCCACCTCCAAAGGCAGCTCCCGGATTTCCAGCGGTGACATGAATCCGATGCCGCAGATGTCCGCGAGGCATCGCCGCTCGGGTTCGCTCAGCTCCAGGCCGTGGTAACGCAACATCTCGAGGTAGCGTTCCGCTGTCCGGTTCAACTTGCCGCTGATCTCCATCGTGTTGGCCTGGCCGTCGGTCAGGATCGCCAGGGGCGGTCCGAAAAACACCGGCGTCTTGCCGACGCGGCGAGTCTGTTCCTCCCGCGTCAACGCGGGAGGAACCCAGGCGGTCTCTCCACGCCCGGGCTTGGAGGCTTCGAGTTCGTCCGCCATCAGTGATCGATCGGGTGCAACTTCTCGAACTCGGCATCGGTCATGCCACGAGGCAACTGTGGCGGCGTTTCCGGCTGAAGCTGAATGAAGCCGCGATTGCGTTCGCCATCCTGCACGTTGTGAGGGTTGTGACACTCCGTGCACACGAACCAGCGCTTCTTGCCTTCGCTCGTGAACTCGCCGATCCGCTTGCCGTGGATGCCATCGCGCCAGTCGCGCAGCTTGTCGCCGTGGCACTTGCCGCAGAGCAACTGAGGCTGGTCGATGCTGATCGGTTCGCCGAAATGATCCACCAGCTTGTTTCGCTGGGTCTTGTGGTGACAGTCCAGACACCAGATCCGGCCGCGCCCGTGCTGAAGGTTCTTCACGTCCGGCACCATGGCTTCCATGGTCGGAATGGGCACCGGGCGGTTGTCCTTGGGAAAGCCCTTGGGCATCACGCCGTTGTGACAGGCCGTGCCGCACTGCGAATAGAACATGAGTTTCTCGGAGCGCGGCTTCACCACGGCCTGACCTTCGGCCACCTTTTCCAGCCCGGGCATCTTGCCCATGGGTACCGTGCCATCGAACGGGTCGCCATACCAAAGCGCGGCGCCGGTGGTCGGAGAGCATTTCACGTTGGGCCAGCCGGGTCGAATCTCCTTTTGCGTGACCTCGCTGGCACCCTTTCGGCTCTCGAAGCAGACAACCTCGGCCGGGGGGTTTGCTGGCGCATCGGCAGCGGCCGGCGCGGATGCCTCGCCCGCCGGCTTGTCCTGAGCGACAACGGAAATGAGCAGGGCTCCCAGCAACGTCAGCACTGCGGCGGAAACGGCTATGCGTTTCATGATCGGCACCTCATTGCACCGTGGCGGATCGGGCCCCGCCACCGAACTTGATGTCTCCCAGCAGCACCCCGATGGCTCCCTTGAGGAGGATGGTCAGGATGAAGAAGCCGAAGGCCCAGATGCCGGCGGTCATGAGCCACTCGACGAACGTGGGGTAGTACTCCGTCACCTCACCGATGGGCGAAGGAATGAAGCCGGGAACGATCAGGCCCATCCCCTTCTCGATCCAGATGCCGGCGAACGCCATCGCGCAGGGAATGGGAAGCCTCTTCACGTCGTTGCGGAACGAGGGCATCAGGAACATCACGAAGGACGCGACCATCAGCACCACGGCAGTCCAGAACCAGGGCACGAGCCGTGTCAGGCCATGGAGACCGAACATGAGGTAGTACAGACCGTTGGCGTGCTCGGTACGCGCGTACAGCTCCACCACCACCTCCGAGAGCGTGAGGAAGATTGCAATGCCCAGGCAGAAGGTGACGATGGTGGCGAGCAGCCTGATCGCGCTGTCCTCGATCCACAGCTTCGTGTTCTTCCGGATGATCAGGAACGCGATGATGATCAGTGCCGGGCCTGCGGCGAAAGCCGTGGCGATGAACCGGATCGGCATGACGCTGTGGAACCACATGGGGCGCGCCGGATTCACGGCGACAAGGAAAGCCGTGACCGTGTGGATCGACAGCGCCCAGACGATGGAGACGTAGACCAGGGCCATGAAGATCGACTTGTTCACCGGCTTGCCGGAGTACTTGGAGTACAGGTACCAGAAGCCCACGACGGCGTTCAGGAACAGGTACCCGTTGAGCACCATCACGTCCCATCCCAGCATCGATGAGAAGCTGTAGATACCCCGAGGGGGGATCATGTGCCAGAGACGATCCGGCCGGCCCATGTGGGCGAACACGAACATCATGACCATGATCACCGCGGAGATCGCGAGCATCTCCCCCAGGACGGTGACCTTGTGCATGCCCTCGTGGTGATACACGTAGGCCGGGAAGACGATGGTCACGGCCCCGGCCGCCACCCCCACCAGGAACACCAGGTTCGCCAGGTACAGGCCGTCGTGGATCTGGCTGGTCATCCCCGTGACGATCAGGCCCTCCGTGTTCTGGAGATAGTAGACGTACAGCATGCCGACGATGAGCAGGGCAAGAACGCCCATCCAGGCATAGAACTTCGGGCCACCCTTGAGCACGTAGCGCACGTAGTCGGAAACGAAACGGGTCAGCACGGTCCGCCTCCTAGTCGTAGAAGTAGAAGAACTTGGGATACGTGTTCAGTTCCGCCTTGAGCCGGAACACGTTCTTGCGTGCGAGCACCTTGCTGACTTCGCTCTCCGGATCCAGCAAGTTTCCGAACTTGCGCGCCCCGACCGGGCACACCTCCACGCAAGCCGGATAGCGGTTGTGCCGCGTTCGCTGCAGACACCAGTGGCACTTCTCCACCACCCCGCGCATCCGGGGGCGGTTGCCCAGGTAGTGCGTGACCGGATTCATCGCGTCCTTGGGCAGAACGGGGGTGGTGAGATTGAATCGGCGCGCCCAGTAAGGACAGGCGTTCATGCACATCTTGCAGCCGATGCACCAGTTGTAGTCGATGACGACCGGGCCATCGCCTTCCCGATAGGTGGTTCGCACCGGACACACCTTCACGCACGGGGGCTTCTCGCACTGCATGCAGGCGATGGGCATGTACGTGGCGTCCTTCTCCGGCACCGCCTCCGGCTTGTAGTGGTACTGGCCTTCGAGCACCTGGCCCGCGGGGCTGTAGGCGTTGCCGCCCACCTGGATGCCCAGGCCCTCCGGATAGCCCTGGTCCATCTTCTCCTGGGAGAACTCGCCCCTCTCCATGCGCAGCACCTGGATCCACTCGATCCGTTCGCCGGGACGTTCGCCGCGCGACTGGTTGTTCTCCGCGACACAGGCTTTCACGCACCGCCGGCAGCCGATGCACTTGCGGACGTTCAGTGCGTAGCCCATTAGCATGCCCGGCTGCGGGCCCGTGATGTCCACCGCCACCTTCTTGCTGTATTCCTCGGAGTAGCGCTTCTCCAGGCGCAGGCGCGCCTCGCTTTTCTCCTCGTCCGTCATCAGACGATAGTTCTTCTGGAAATGCTCCGCCCATTCCACGGCCGCCTTGGCATCCCCCTCGGGCGCCATCAGGGCGCCCGTGCCCATGAGCGACGACAAGCCCAGCATGCCGCTGCCGCGCAGGAAGTCGCGACGCGAAGTCTTGGTCACCGCCTTGGCGGGATCCGCGGAGGCTGGGGGTACGTCGAAGGGTGTCTGCGCCTCGGTTGCCGGCGGCATGGTGAGTTTCACTTCGGAGTCCACAACGATTCTCCAGGAGGTCGAATGTCGTTGAAGAAGTTTGTTGCGAAGGGCCTCGGACTCCGTTGACGCAAATCAATTGCCCTGATCGAGAGGTGGCACAACGAAGGCGAAACAAGGCAGCCACGTTCACGATGCGATTGCGTGCCTGCACACTACGATCTCTCGCGCATGCGACGCCCATCGCAGGCAAGCCGCACGATGGGAGCGTGATCTTCCCGCTTCACACAGACATTCACCGGTGCAGCTCCGGTTCAGTGCAGTGCCTTCGCGGCACTGGGCGAAACGCCCCGCTCTACTCGGAACAATGGTGAGACCGCCCGACGCCCGCCCCCGGTCCGTACCGCGCGACTGCCGCGGACGCAGGCGCATCGCTGAACGAATCTTCTCGGAGAGGACGAGCGCCGATGGACTCGACAGTACGGCCGATCGAAGGCCCCCCTTCGGGTAGGGACGGCTAACTCAAGCCAGGCTGGAATCGGAACGGACGAGAAAGATCAAAGGACTGAACGAAAAACAAGAAGGGCCTGGATCTTTCGATCCAAGCCCTTGATTTCTGGCGCGCCCGGCAGGATTCGAACCCACGACCCCCTGGTTCGTAGCCAGGTACTCTATCCAACTGAGCTACGGGCGCATTGTTCTTATTGTCGGCATGACCAACTGGCGGAGACGGTGGGATTCGAACCCACGATGCAGGTTTTGCCCGCATACTCCCTTAGCAGGGGAGCACCTTCGGCCTCTCGGTCACGTCTCCGAAGGGGCGAGAGAATAACCGCTCGGCCTCTTCGGGTCAAACGCTATCGCGGCCTCAGGCGACTGCCTGATCCAGTTCGAATGCCTTGTGCAGCACCCGCACGGCAAGTTCCATGTACTTCTCGTCCACGATCACGGAGATCTTGATCTCGGACGTGGAAATCATCTGGATGTTGATGCCCTCCTCGGCCAGCGTCCGGAACATCTTGCTGGCGATCGCCACATGCGAACGCATGCCGACACCCACCATGGACACCTTGCAGATCTTGTTGTCGCCGACGATCGCTCGCGCGCCGATGTGCTGCTTCACTCCCTCGAGAATGCTCATGGCGCGCACATAGTCGCCGCGGGGAACGGTGAATGAGAAATCGGTGTTCCCGTCGACGCTGGCATTCTGGATGATCATGTCCACATCGATGTTCGCGTCGCCCACCGGACCGAGGATCGCGTAGGCGATGCCGGGCTTGTCGGGAACGCCCATGACCGTGAGCTTGGCTTCATCGCGCGCGAACGCGATGCCGGAGATGACTGCCTGTTCCATCTTCTCGTCTTCCTCGAACGTGATGAGCGTGCCGGACTGTGCCTCTTCCCCGATCGGCATGTCGGGATCGGTAAGACTCGACAGCACGCGCAATCTGACCTTGTACTTGCCCGCGAACTCGACAGAGCGGATCTGCAGCACCTTCGACCCGAGACTTGCCATCTCGAGCATTTCCTCGAACGTCACCGTCTTCAAGCGGCGCGCACCGGGTTCGATGCGGGGGTCGGTCGTGTAGACACCGTCCACGTCGGTGTAGATCTGACATTCGTCGGCACGTAGCGCGGCGGCCAGCGCGACACCCGTCGTGTCCGAACCGCCCCGGCCCAGCGTCGTGATGTTGCCCAGTTCGTCGACACCCTGAAATCCCGCCACGACCGGCACGTAGCCCGCGGCCAGATCGGCGCGAAGACGTTCTTCGTCTATAGACAGGATGCGGGCCTTGGTGAACGCACTGTCCGTGAGCACCCGAACCTGTGCGCCCGTGTACGACTTTGCCTTGATTCCCTGATCCATGAGCGCCATGGCCGCCAGGCCGATCGTCACCTGTTCGCCCGTGGCCGCCACGACATCGAGTTCGCGCGGGTCCGGGGTGGCCTGGATCGCTTTCGCAAGGCCGATGAGACGATTGGTTTCGCCGCTCATGGCGGACACGACCAAGACCACGTCGTGACCATGGCGCCGCCATTTGGCAACCCGCCGGGCCACCGCCTGGATACGCTCGACGGATCCGACGGACGTCCCGCGGTACTTTTGAACAATCAACGCCATGACTGGAACCGGGGCCTCACCGAGAAAAGCCGCGCATTCTACCGAAGCCCATGAACCCAGGCGAGATTCCGGCGGCCAAAACCTCACAAAATGACGGCATAGGATGTGCTTCCCGCGGCGGATGCGACGTGCACGCGGCCAACCGACTTTTCGGGTCTGATCGGGCGGGTCCTAGGGCCGGTAGTCGTGGCACGTCGCACCACCATTTTGCCCCACCTCCGGAGGCTTCTGCCCATGAGCGTGTTTCTGCTGGTGCTGATCGCCCTCATTGCCCTGGCTGCGGTGTATGGCGTTCTCCTCTACAACGCCCTGGTGCAGTTGAAGCACAACGTCGGCAAGGCATGGTCGAACATCGACGTGGTGCTGAAGCAGCGCCACGACGAGCTGCCCAAGCTCGTGGAAACCTGCAAGCAGTACAAGCAGTTCGAAGAGAGCACGCTCGAGAAGGTGATCGCGGCGCGTTCGAGAGTACACGACGCCAGGCAGAAACAGGACATCCCTGCCCTGGGTCAGGCCGAATCCATGCTGCGCGCGGGGCTCGGCACCATTTTCGCCGTTGCGGAGGCGTACCCCGACCTCAAGGCGAACGAGACCTTCCAGCACCTGCTCGCTCGCATCTCCGGCCTGGAAAGCCAGATAGCGGACCGGCGGGAGTTCTACAACGAATCGGTGAACGTCTACAACGTCCGGCGCGAGCAGTTCCCGGACAACCTGCTCGTCAGCCTCTTCTCGTTTCCACCCAAGTCTCTCCTGCGCTTCACCACCGAGGAAAAGGCCGATGTGGACGTGAAGGCACTCTTCGCCTGAACGGCGGCGCACCCCGGGCATGTGGTTGCGCGGGTTGCGCGCCTCGACGCTCGACGAAACGCTGGCGGCGTTGTACGTCGGCGCCGTCATCGTCGCCGTGCATGCAAGGTTGCACGTCGTATGGCTCTCCAGCGCGGCATTCATAGCGGCGGCAGCTGCCTATGGATGGATCAAGAGCTATCAGCGGCTGCGGCACGTCAACGACATCCCCACCTCACGGATCGCATCGGCGCCCCAGGGCTTTGTGGAACTTCTCGGAACCGCCCAGACGCACGAAGACCGTTACCTCCACTCCAAGCTCGGGAACATGCGCTGCGTGTGGTACCGCTATCTGGTGGAGGAACGTACGCGCAACAACAAGTACACGCCGATCGACAGCGGATCGAGTGAAGACACGTTTCTGTTGCGCGATGCCACGGGCGACTGCGTGATCGATCCCGACGGCGCGACGGTGGTGGCTGTGCATCGCCGTCAATGGACGAGTTCGCCCTACCGGAAGACCGAATGGTGGATCGCTCCGGGAGACCTGCTCTATGCGCTGGGCGGGTTCCGCACGCTGCATGGCGGCGATCACGAGGCTTCGACGAGCGAGGAAGTGAGCGAGTTGCTCGCGCAGTGGAAGAAGGACAGGCCGGATCTTCTGCGCCGGTTCGACCAGGATCGAAACGGCGAGATCGATCTGAAGGAGTGGGAGACTGCCCGCGCCGCAGCGCGTTCGGAAGTACTGCGATCCCAGATGGTGCGGGCCACCCGGCCCGGGCTGCATCTCATGCAGACGCCCCAGGACGGGCGTCCCTATCTGCTGAGCGGCAAACCGCCAGAGGCTCTGTCACGCCACCTCATGCTCTGGACCTGCGGTCACTTCGCGGTCATGACGTTGGCAGCCGCAACACTGTCCGGCCTTTCGCTCATGTGACGCGGACCCGGCCCGGATGCCACACCTCCGTACGGCGCCGGGCTCGCTCCGCCCGGCGGAGCCGGCCCATCGCCTCAGCACGGCAAGAAGTGCTGCGCCGACCGGCCTCCGTCACCTGCCCTCCACTGCCTTGCCCTCGATCAGCGCTGCGATCTTTTCGTGTCCCAGCTTGCGCGCGATCTGTGCGGCGGTCATGCCACGATCGTCCCGGCTGTCGAGTTCGGCGCCGCGATCCAGCAGAACCCTGACAGTTTTCTCATCTCCCGAGCCGGCCGCCCACATCAGCGCGGTAAGGTCGTGTTCGTACCGGCGATTCAGCTCGACGCCCCGATCCAGGAGCAGAGCCACGGCGGCAGCCCGCCCCGCCCCTGCCGCGTAAATCATGGCGGACTTGCGCAATTGGTCCTGCGCCTGCGGATCGGCACCCGCATCCAGCAACAGCGTCATGACCTCCACATAGCCCCCGTACGCCGCGGCCATCAATGGCGTGGTCTTGTCCAGTGCCGGGAGGTTCACGTCTCCGCCCTTCTCCAGAAGGGTCCGGACCATGGGACCGTTGCCCTTCCGCGCGAAGAGCATGAGGGGCGTCTCGCCGTTGCGGTTGCGCGCATTCGGTGCCGCGCCGCGACTCAGCAGCGCAGACGCGCGCTCCGCATCGCCTTTCTTGGAAACGGCGAGCAGCTGCGCGTTGAGGTTGTACGCACTGGCGTCGAAGTCCGCATCCCCCATGTTCTGGGCGTGCGCCCCAAGACATGACATCGCGGAAATGCCAAACAACAGCAAGAAATTCACGAAGCGGCGAACGATGGAAATAGGAATGGCCATGGTGGATGAACGAGAGTTCGCAAGTTGTTGTACATGCCCGAGGCACTGTTCTAACATTCCTCGGTTTCGCTAGGAAAACTTCTGGAACTTTCTTGCATATGTTCTGAATTGGTCCTGGCGAATTCGACAACGAATGTTGCATTCAAGCAACCACGTTAGGAGGAAGCATGAGGTTGACGAACCCACTGAAGCAGGTCGCGCTCTCGCTGCTGCTCGCCGGTATCACGACCGGAGCGCTGGCAGATGAAATCCAGGGACAGAGCACGACGGCGGGCAAGCCGATGTCCAAGAATCTGGTGTCGGTCACGCAGCAGATGCTCGCAGGTTCCCCCGGTGACAAGCAGAACTGGCTTCATCCGAACGGGAGCTACGCCCAGACCCGTTACTACCCCGCCGATCAGATCAACAGCGGCAACGTCTCCAAGCTGAAGCCCGCCTTCGTCTTCCAGACGGCGGTGCTGGAATCGATGGAAACCGCGCCCCTCGTGGTCAACGGTGTGATGTTCCTCACGACCTCCTACAACCACGTCTATGCCGTGGATGCCGTCACGGGCGAGGAGTTCTGGCACTACAAGCACAAGATGGGTCCCATCACGACCTACTGCTGCGGCCCGAACAACAAAGGCGTGGCGGCGTACGGCGACATGCTCTACATGGGCACCCTGGACGCCAAGCTCGTGGCGCTGGATGCCAAGACGGGCAAGGTCGTGTGGAAACGGAAATCGCCGATCCTGAACTCGGCTGCAGCGAGACCATGGCGCCTACCGTCGTCGACGGAAAGGTCCTGATCGGCACCAATGGCGGTGAATACGGCATTCGCGGTTTCGTGAAGGCGTACGACGCCAAGACCGGCAACCTCGTCTGGACGTTCCACACCATTCCGGAGAAGGGTCACGAGGGCAAGTGGGCCACCCACGACGCCACCAATCGCGACATGCTCCGCAACATCGCCGGGGAAAGGAACTGCTGGCCAAGAACGGCGGCGACTTCTACCAGACCCTCGGTGGCGGCGTGTGGATGACCCCTGCGGTCGATACCTCCACGCGCACGGTGTACTTCGTGGTGGGCAACCCCTCGCCCGACCTGTACGGCGACATCCGGCCCGGCGACAACCTGTACACGGATTCCATCGTGGCCGTGGATCTGGATTCCGGCGCCTACAAGGCCCACTTCCAGTACATCGCTCACGACGTGTGGGATCTGGACGCGGTTTCGCCCGTGATCATCACGGAAGCCAAGGGCAAGGACGGCAAGAACCAGAAGGTCGTCATTCACGGCGGCAAGACCGGTCACGTCTATGTCCACGATGCCGCGACACTGGAGCTGATCCGGTTCTCGGAGGCGATGATCCCGCAGGAAAACATGTGGGTCCTGCCCACCCCGGAGGGCGCCGGATGCTTCCGGTGCCAACGGCGGCGTGGGAATGGAACCCCTGGCCGTCAACCCCAAACTGCGCCTGTGCTATGCGGCCAACCTGCATCAGCCGATGACCTATCACGTGGAAGAATCCCCTACCTGGCGGCAAGCTCTGGCTGGGCGGTGCCTTCAAGGTCATCCCGAGCGAGAAGCAGTGGGGCCGTCTGTCCGCGGTCAACCTCGACACCGGCAAGGTGGCCTGGAAAGCCGACACCGACCAGCCCCTGATGGGTGGCGTGCTGGCCACGGCCGGCAACCTGGTATTCACGGGTGAAGGCAATGGCATGTTCAATGCCTATGACGCCCGCAGCGGCAAGAAGCTGTGGTCGTTCAACTGCGGCGCCGGTGTGAATGCCCCGCCCGTGTCCTACACGTGTCGGAGGCAAGCAGTACATTGCCGTGGCGGCGGGCGGAAACACCCAGCTCGACTTCAAGCGCGGCAATAGCGTGTTCGTGTTCGCCCTGCCCTGAGAACGTCTCTCGGGCGTCAGGGTCTGACGAAAGGCCGCCCTCGGGCGGCCTTTTTCATGACAGGAAGGATGAATGAAGACGATCCAGAAAGCAGGAACTGGAACATTCCGCGCCACCCGGCGCATCGCCTGCTGGGCTGCCGGCAGTGTGCTGGCTTCGGCCGCATTCGTTTCCGGTAGCGCAGTCGCGGAGGACGTGACGACCAAGGTCGCCGCTTGCATCGCCTGCCACGGCGAAGACGGCAATTCGACCATTCCCGACAACCCGATCCTTGCAGGACAGAGCGCCCGGTACATCTACCTGCAGCTCAAGGACTACAAGGAAGGGCGCCGCCTCAACCCCATCATGTCCGCCATCGCGTCGGGGATGGGCAAGCAGGATATGTGGGATCTCGCCAACTATTTCAGCTCCAAGAAGCAGAAGCCGAACGGCTTCAAGGCGGATGCCGACAAGGTGACGCGAGGCAAGAAGGTGGCCGACGATGCGCTTTGTCCCATGTGCCACCTGGGCGGATTTTCCGGGCAGAATGAGGTTCCGCGCGTGGCCGGCCAGCATCAGGCCTACATCTACAAGCAGCTCATGGCGTTCAAGACGAAGGAACGCAACAACTACGCAGACATGAACGCCTACATCAAGAACATTCCGGAAGCAGACATCGAGGCGCTGTCCCACTACATCGCCAACCTGAACTGATGCAGCCTTCCGCCGTGACCGACCCTGCCGTGCGGGAGGGGCATCTGGCCTGCCTCGGTCCGCACGGATTTCATCGCACTGCCTATACCGAATGGGGAGACCCCGGCAATCCGCACGTGGTCATCTGCGTCCACGGACTCTCGCGCAATGGACGGGACTTCGACGCCCTCGCCTCTCGCCTTTCGGGAAAGTGCCGAGTGATCTGTCCCGATGTCGTCGGTCGGGGCAAGAGTGACTGGCTGCCTCACAAGGCGGATTACGGCTACCCGCTCTATCTGGGCGATATGGCGGCCCTCATCGCCCGCAGCGGCGCGGAACGGGTCGATTGGATAGGAACGTCCATGGGCGGTCTTGTCGGGATGCTCCTGGCTGCAATGCCTCAGGCTCCCATCCGCCGGCTGGTGATCAACGACGTGGGCCCCTTCATACCCAAGGCAGCGCTCGAACGGATCGCCGCCTATGTGGGCCGCGACCCGCACTTTGTCGACGCTGCCGAAGCAGAGGCCTACCTTCGGCGTGTCCACGAACCCTTCGGCCCGCTGACAGACGATCAGTGGCGTCATCTGGCCCGATTCGGAACGCGGTCCGCGGAGGGTGGGCGCATTGCCCTCGCTTACGATCCCGGGATCGCCGAAGCCTTCCGTTCGGGAATCCGCGATGTGGATCTCTGGCCGGTCTGGAAACAGGTGCAGTGCGACGTCCTCATCACGCGCGGCGCGAAGTCCGACCTTCTCAGCGCCGAGACGGCCCAGACGATGATCAAGCAGGGCCCGGCCCGGGGACGCCTGGCGGAGTTTGCCGGCGTGGGCCACGCTCCCATGTTCATGTCGGAAGATCAGATGTCGGTCGTGGAGTCCTTCCTCCTCGCGGTATAGCGGGTCCGTGCCGTTCCGGCTACATTCCGCGTCTCTCAACCAACACCCAGGGAGATTGCGGAATGAACCTGCGCGACTTCGATCGGCCCGACGGCAAGCTCGTGGAAAGCTACCGCGAAGTGGCCAAGTGCTACAGCGCCTCCTGCGTCTTCGCCGACGTACAGCGCCGCGGCGGCGTCATGCACAGCGGTATCAAGCCCATCTTCTCTCGCAAGGCCGTGGGGCCGGCACTGACTGTCCGGCTGTCTCCCGGCGACCTGCAGGATCCTCTGGCGGCGCTGCATGTCGCGAAACCCGGCGATGTGGTGATTGTGGATGCGGGCGGTGAAACCGGAGACTTCGGTCTTCGGCGGACTCATGGGCAGTCTTTTCCAGAACTTGCGGCGTGCAGGGAGCGGTGATCGACGGCGCGTGCCGGGACATCGACGAACTGCGCGATCTCGGTTTCGTGGTGTTCTCCCGTGCCGTCACGGCCCGTGGAACTCACACCATGTTTTCCGGCCGCAAGGACGACGTCGAACTGAACGTTCCCGTCCAGTGCGGCGGGATCGTGGTCTGCCCAGGCGACATGGTGATCGCCGACGAGATCGGGATCACGGTGGTGCCGAAGGCGGATCTCGAATCGGTGCTTGCCGCAGCCAAGGATCAGGCCGACCGCGAGGAAGCCACCCGCCAGCGAATCAAGCAGGGCCGCACGTTCGAGCAGCTTCTCGAAGAATTCGGCCGCATCTGAAGCATCGTGATCGCCGTCGACTGGGGAACCAGTTCATTCCGGGCATACCGGCTGGACGACTCGGGGCAGATCGTCGATCGCAGGTCGGCATCCGCAGGAATCCTCACGGTGACCGATGGCGGGTTCGCCGAGACCCTGGAGAACCATGTCCGCGACTGGCTCGATTCGGGCGAACGTGTCCTGCTCTTGAGCGGAATGATCGGCAGCCGCCAGGGCTGGAAGGAGGCCCCCTACGCGTCAGCCCCGGCCGGTGCGGAGGAGATCGCCCGCGCACTTGTCCCGGTGAACGTGCGGCCCGGCATCGACGGCTGGATCGTGCCGGGAGTCGTGACGGTGAACGCCGATGGCATCCATGACGTCATGCGAGGCGAAGAAACGCAGATTCTGGGCATCCTTCATGACCTGGGACCAGGAAGCCATACGCTGTGTCTGCCCGGAACCCACAGCAAGTGGGTGGAAGTTCAGCATGGCACTATCACCGGATTCCGGACATTCATGACAGGCGAGGTCTTCGCCGTATTGAAGGATCACAGCATCCTGGGACGCATCATGAATTCCTCGGCACCTTACGACCGGCAGGCATTCGCGGACGGATTGCACCCGTTCGGCCGACGCAAGCGGACTGCTGCACCACCTGTTCGGCGTGCGCGCAGAGTGCCTTTGCGGCGATCTCGACGCCGAGCGCTCCGCGATTTCCTGTCGGGACTTCTGCTGGGACACGAACTGCGGCAGGCTCGGGGGAACGCCGTCGTGAACCTCCTTGGCGCAGGCGTGCTGGTGGATCGTTATGCCTACGCCTGCGAGGTGCTCGGCCGGTCGACCCGGATTCTGGATCCCGACGCCGTCGTGGCGGGCCAATGGCAAATCGCCCGATCGCGTCGGCTCGTCTGAGGTTCCGATGACATCTCCTCTGAAGTCGTGGCTGGACCGCTGTCCCTGGTGGCTATCCTCCGCGGAGTGCAGCCTGCGGAAGTCGTGGATAACGCGTCTGTCCCATTCGACTCGGATTCCGGATCGTGGAGGTGCCGCTCAACTCGCCGGATCCCTGACGAGCATCGCACTGCTATCCGGACGCTTCGGGGACAGCATGCTGGTCGGGGCGGGGACGGTTCTTCAAGCGGCGCAGGTGGAGCAGGTCGCAGACGCCGGAGGACGGCTGATCGTCATGCCCCATACCGACACGGAGATCATCGCAACCGCCGCCAAGGCGGGACTGTGTGTTGTCCCTGGCTTTTCCACGCCCACGGAGGCATTTTCAGCTTTGCGGGCAGGCGCGTCGGGGTTGAAACTCTTTCCGGCGGAGGCCAGTCCGCCGGCAGTGTTGAGGGCCATGCGTGCGGTGCTGCCCAAGGAGGTTGCGGTGCTCCCCGTGGGTTCCATCACGCCCGTGAACATGGCGGAGTACTGGTCGTCGGGGGCCGACGGATTCGGTCTCGGCTCTGCCCTCTACAAGGCGGGCATGTCGGCCGACCGTGTGGCGGCCAATGCTGCGACCTTCGTGTCGACGATCAGGCTGCTTAGCAGACGCGGGCCCAACGGGGCTCGCGGTCACCACGCAGCCGCCTGAAGCACGGAAGACAAGGGTCAGGACCGGGCCCTCGGGGACGCTGGAACCTGCGGGGTGGAAGAACCGTCCGCCATCGTCCCGACGCGTCGAGACGGAAACCCGGTCCGCCACTGGCGTCAGGACCATCTCTTCGTGCCGGTTCAAGGGAAGGCAGGAGGGTGTCCCGCCTTCCGGAGCGGGAGATCGAATCCCGCCCATGCAGAGAGCATCGCCTTCAGGCGTTGCCCGTTTCAGAGGAAACCTGGCGCAGAGGCTGCGCTGGCGTCATTCGCACCCTGAGCGCCGCCTCCAGTTCCCCGACGTACCCCCGCATCAGTTTCCGCTCCGCCCGCAGCGCCACCATCTGATCCCACAGCGGCGCGTCGAGCGCCAGGCTATCGGTCGGCCACGTCGGTTTCCCCGGCCATGTCGGCTTGCGGCACCGGACACCGGGACCTCCACGCGATTGTCTTCAGCGGCGGGACCTCGCGGGTAGCCGTGCACCCGGCCGGCGGACCAGCGAACAGGTGGATCGCTTTACAGTTCATCGCCTCTCCCCGCCAGCCCAAGTCGCCGCGAACGCCCGCTCGAGCTGCAAACATGCGGATCGACCCCGGCGGCGGTTTCGACGCCGGATGGGCGGCCGCTGATCCGCCAGCTTGCCGGAGATCTCCGCCGCCACCTGGATCACCAGCCTTTTCGCCCGGTCAGTGCGCTCCAAGGGTGACGCCACCACCAGGCGCCGCACCGTCGCCGCCGTTGTCGTCAGTGGCCGCCCGCAGCGTGTCGTGGGCGGCCTGCCACTGCGCCGCATAAAGGCGGCCGCCGTCTCCGCCCTCGCCTCCGCTCTCGGCGGCCTGCACCCAGAGGCACGCCAGCAGAGGCCAGCAGGATCAGCACCCCGGCCACGTGGCCTCTTCGAACGGTGCTTCTTCAGGGATCAGCAGCAGGGCACCCAATGCGCCACCTTCTCTTTGAACGCTTCGTTGATCCGCTTCAGCTTCTCCTGTTGCTTTACACGACCTTCTCCCGCGTATTCATCCGCGTGATGCCGCGCCGGGATGTGGTTCCCCTTCAGCGCCGTGCAGGATTATTTTTCCTGGATGTCAGGACTTGTTGTCTCGCTTTGGCGGGTTTCGTTCGGCGGCAGGACGTCCTGGGATAGCTGCCGACCTTCACGCGACGCCGGACGCCACGGCTGGGCCACGGACTGCTCCGCCCGAAGGCATCGGTGCCTCGGTCGCCGCGTTCTTGACCGCGGTAGAGCGTAGGTGCCCGGGATCAACCCGATGTTGGGCGCAAGGGTCTTTCATGAAGATGGTCGAGGACCTGCCCTTCTGCTCGCGCCCGAAGCGGACGACATCCCATTTCGGCGAGGTGCGCAGCACCGGTGTCCGTGGACTTAAGTGATCTCCTTGCCGGTGAACTGCGACCGGTTGAAGGGCGATCTCCGCGAAGACTTCCGCCAGCGGCCCCGCCGGTACCGCCACTGGCGGGATCGGAACTGCGGCTGGGTCTAGCTTATGTCGGAGATCGCCGACCGGAATCCAGCGCCGGACATCCAGGAACCGGGGACCCGTGCCGTCGTTCCATGGCATCCGGATCAGCTTCCGAGCAACGAACCTGAAGATCTTCCGGCTTTTCCTCAGGAGCAGCTTCCGCTCAGTCGTCTTCATCGCCCCCGCTGAGCGCATGCCCGAAGCGTTGAGGAACGGAGCACCATTTTCTGCCATCTTGGCCAGCTTTCCACGGCCTCTTCGCCGCCGTCCCCGGGATCCGTTGCCGCGCGATAGGTGAAGGCGATGAAGGAAGGCGGTCTGCCGCATCAACTCGATCCACGGCGCGTTGATCTGGAGTCGCGAGCGATTTCCGCGCCACCGTCGCCGCCGCCCGATCGTCCGCCCTTCTTCCTTCGCGCGGAGGGAGGCCGCGAGCCGAACACTCCACGTCCTCCGGCCTGATAGAGATGAAAGCGAATGTCATCACGCCCGCTTGCCGACCTTGCCGTGATCACAGCCCCTTGGACGCCAGGAGGCCGCCGCGATGGCGTCCCTTCCACTTCCCGGACAGG